>CAYOCA010000112.1:0-3468 GCA_964402345.1 uncultured Muribaculaceae bacterium
GATAATTACTGGGGTTAAACCTTATTTAAAATTTTTTTCATGTCTTTAACCTGTTTTATTACCAAGAACATCTACATCATATAAAGTAAATTTATCTTTAGATGACAAATAATTATCAGGTCTACATGAAACATTCTTTAATCTTTTGTGATAACTCACAACATATCTTTCAATAATCGTTCCATCACTCTTTTTAATTTCTATAAAATCTCCATTAAACAAATCCACTATGAATTTTACATTCTTTCCAGCAACAAATTTCTGATAATACTTTTGATATAAAGGATGATTTTCATTAACTTGTTTTATATTAAAATCTACAGCAGGGCAATAAACAGGTATAAATATAAATTTATGATTATCCCCATCCCAATACACTCTAGTACAATAGATAGAAACACTATCAAGACCTATCAGTGTATTATCCTTTTTACAAATATTCTTTTTTTCTAATAAGAATGGTTCCGTTGCATTTTGCATGTATCGCAGTCTTTTCACCAAAACACCTTTGTTATTTTTAGATGGCGTTTTTATTCCATACTGTAAATAGTCAAAATCTTTATCATCTTCTAAATCATATAACTCTACACAATAGTTTCTAAATGGATTCCTATTATCTTGTTGATATTCAAAGTATATATTTTTTAAATAACGAAATAACTTAGGATTCTGTTCCTGACATAACAAAGTGAGTTTAGAGTTATTCTCATCAAATAAAATATCTAAATTAGATTTTTCATTTTTCATCAAATCAGAAGCATAGATATTATCAATTTGTAATATCTTATAATATGTTCCATCTTCTTTTTGAATAAAAGAAGTAACATTAGCATTAGAAATCTTCTTATTTGGATCTTTATCCACTTGATTAGAAATTTTAATTTTATCATCACTGTCAATAGCAGATATTTCTTCTTTCCATGCTTTTAATGAAAATTTTTGTAAATATTCTGGAACTAACTTCATTTTATCTTTATGTAATATCCAAAATTGAGAAGTATTTTGTGATTCTATTATTAATTTCCCTATGGGTGTAGTTGCAGTAGCAGCCACAATAGAAGCATCAACCGCATGATGAAATTTACCAACATCTCTATCTTTATACAAATTCCATTTTTCTCTGATGTTATGAGTTAACTGCCCAGGAATTGAAAAAGTTTTTATTTCTATATTATCTAGATGAGCATTCAAGTATTCATTAAACCAATGTACCTGATTAACTAATTCTTTTGTAGCATAAGATGTATCTCGTAAATTTCTGTTAAAAAAGCGAATGTTATATTTATTTAAATCACCTTGAAAAAGAAAATTAAATCTTTTTTCATTTGAAATTTTCATACTATTCATTCTTTTAGAAAAGGCTTCAAATTCCTTTTCACTGAGAAAATAATAAGGTGTTTTATTTCCTTTACTAGCATTACATTTCCTACAAGATAACGTTTTATTTTGAAAAGAATTATTGGCACTTTGACTTAATGGTAAAATATGTTCAATTTCAACTGTAGAATTCAAAACATCATTTATATTAATTGGCTTACCGCAATAAGGGCACATTCCATTTAACTCGTTAAATAGCATGATACGTTCAACCATAGTTTCAGTTACATTATCACATGAACATTCAGATAAGATTTTTTTAGCCTCAGAACGATATTTCTCATTTCTTTCTTGCTCTTCTAGTATCTCTTTCTTTTTTTCTTTACTATTCATCTCCTTAGTAGATTCTATAGCAATAACTTCAGGATAACTGCCTTTTTCTTTAATGATAGCATTAATAATTCGAATAGCTTGACGTAACGTCTTTTTAACTTGTGGCGATGCAATAATCTCATCAATAAACTTTGTAGACATATACAAATTTCCTTCGCCTGAACCATAGTTCTCTACTATATATTCTCTATATGCTTTTTCATAATCGTGTTTATGGGATACTTGCATATAATTTAAACATTCACTTTTCATATCTGCTATTGCTTTTTTCAAGGCTTTTTCGCTTAAAGAATGATACTTTAAATCACCCTTTTTCTTAAAAGATTGAAAGAGTTCTTGTACTACCTTACTTTCTTCATCAGAAAAACTATGTACCTCTGACATCATCTTTTTAATTTCTACAATCCCAGGTGCAACACTTAAAACATTCATTAATATATTATAATTTTTAAAATCATTTTGAATTAACCAACTATATTCCAAATCCTTATCTATAAAGGCCTTGATAACTTTACGATAAGTATTCATCAAGCTAAAATCTGGACTGCCATTTTTTTTGATTCGATACCCATCAATATCACATTTTTTAAGCCCCAATACGTTTTTTAAAACTTTATCATAAGTTAATGATTTAATATTAGATAAACAATAATCTAAAACTGCTTCTAAAGCAAGTGTAGTAAGTTTATAATAATCCTTTCCAGGAATTTGACTAACATAATCTTGTTTTTTGATATTTTCAATATTTACAACTCTAATATTAATAAAATCATTTAACAAGTTAAATTCTTCAGCGAAAATATTAATCGCAGGTGCACATCTTTCATCAAGACAAACTTTACATTTACCAATCAATGACTCAAATAAATATTTCTCTTGATTATGTAATTTCATTTCTTGATATTCTAACACATCATTTTCATTTTTAAATCTTCCAAAAGGTGTAAAAGATTTTTCACTCCCAGGACCTTCCCAAAATTTTCTCTTGCGACTAAAAATCCACATTAATCCATAATTTTCACTCACATCACCAATAATTTTTAATAATTCCGGATAATATTTTGCTTGACATAATAAAATATCTTTTAATTCTTTAATTAAGTCCTTATGATCGACAACGTCTTCCATAGCACGATACTTATTCAAATTTTTATACTGTTGGATGTAATACTCACAAGGATATAATCCTCCTAAATCTATAAGAACTCGCTTATCATCCCCAAAAGGAATATATCCACGATGAGACATATAATAACAAACAACATTGACAATTTCTTGTGGTGTTAACTTATTTTTTAACCCTTGAACTCTTTTTTCAAGCATATCCGTCTGAATAGTATTATGTTTTGGAAAAGCTATTTTTTCAAACAAACTTAATGCATCTTGAATACGATATTCCTTCCTTTTTCTAACTCTTCTACTATTTCTACTAGTTCTTCGCTCTTCAGCAGTATCAGAAATAGAATAAAGTCTAACCCCACATTTTTCTATTTTATGAGTATCCATATTTACTATAGACCAACCGACATTATTAATTCCTAAATCCAAACCTATCACATATTTTTGATTCATACTACACTCACTTTCTAATTCCCTTATACCACATATTATTTAATAACGCAAGTTATTTGTTAACACCCTTATTTAATACTATTTTCCACAGCATTGCTTATACTTTTTTCCGCTTCCACAAGAAGTTGATTTTCCTATATTTATGTTATTTATTGTATTTATAGTACTATTGTTATTTTCTTTTAT
>CAYOCA010000113.1:0-3468 GCA_964402345.1 uncultured Muribaculaceae bacterium
CTTACAAAAAATAATACATATTATTAGAATAGATTTATGGTGAGGAGTTGAAATAAATGGAAATTTTTAACATACCAAATATTGATGATGAAAAATCAGTTTTAAAAACTATTAGGATTAAATTAGTTACTTTAAATCAATTAGAAAAGATCGCTAAAGATAATAATATATCTGTTAATAGATTAATAAATGAGTGTATTAAATATGCTCTTAATAACTTACCTCAAAACATTTCAGATAATAATAATAATTTACCCTCTGTATAATTCAATTTCATTATTTTGATAAGCAGTTAATATATTATTCCATAGTGTTGAATTTACATATCTTGCTTTTTTAGGATGAATTAAATATCTTATAGTAAGTTCAATGTGGGTATCAATTACTTGAGTGTAAATGACCGGTTCATAATGATTGTAATAAATTCGGTAATCACTAGAAATGTTATTAATCTGATTTTTCATTTTAGGGGGAATATTTTTTATTATTTCATTAGAATTGGCTATTTTATAAAGAATACTTTTAGTTTTGGATAAATTACAATTTAAAGGAACTTTTACTGTTAATTCATTCCAAATATATTTGAATGCTTTGTTATAATTTCTAAGGGGATAAGTAAAGATATTTGAATTTGGAATGTGGGTAATTACTCCGGTACTTTGTCCTATAAAATTTTCATTGTTTACTTCTAAAACTTCAAAGTTTAAGGCATTAATATTAATAACGTCTCCTTTATAATTATTAATTTCAATTCGATCTTCTATTTCAAATGGCTTTTTTATTTTTATATAAATTCCTGAAAAGAAATTAAAAATTAGATCTCTTAAAGCTATGGTAAATCCTGCAGATATTAAACTAATAATTGTTAAAAAATTACTAATATAGTTTCCCCATAAGAAAAGAAAAATTATTATTTTTAAGACATTAATTAATAATTTATATTTTTGACTGTAAAGATATTCTTTTTTCATATCTTTAATATGTTTGATTATTTTTAATCCAGTTTTCTTTATAATTGTTAATATCAAAAAGAAAACAATTGTTTTTATAATTAATATTAAATAAATTTCATCAATACTAGTTACTTCACTTAAATATTTTAATTGATTCATTTATATTCCTTCTTTCTACATATTGGATTGTTAATTATATCATATACTATGATTTTAGCAAAGAAAAAAGGAATAGAAATTTATAAATTGACAGAATATGGTGTAAAGAAATTAAAAATTTATTATTAAGTAGAATTGGTAAAAAAAAGACACCTAAAAGGCATCTATATTATATAAAGAAAGAAATTAAACTTTTTCTTTGGGTTTTATTACAACGTAGCGATTAGGTTCTTCTCCTATACTTTCTGTGTATACGTATTTATTATCGGATAGAGCATTATGAATGATTCTTCTTTCATAAGAATTCATTCGATCTAACTTTGTTTCTATCTTCGTTTTTGCGACTTCACGGGCGGTTTGTTTAGCTATTCGTTCTAGGTTATTTATTTTTTTCTCTTTGTAATTTCCAACATCAATAATAATTTTGTAGTCACTATCTATTTGATTGGAAATTATTTGTCTTACAATATTTTGAAGAGATTCTAAAGTTCTACCATCTTTTCCAATTAAAATTGAATTATGATCAGAAAAAATTTTTACTTCAATATTTTTATCTCTCCTTCTTACTTCAAGGTTGATATTAATATTCATTAGGCTAGTAATAGTATTTAGAATTTCTTTGATGTAATGAATCATGTCATTTATATTAATTACTTCTATTTTTACAGTCTTTTTTAAAATTCCTTGTTTTTCTTCTTTAATTTTAATGATAGCATTTTCTTCAGTTATATTTAATTCAGATAATGCTTTTTCTTTCGCTTCTTCAAATGTTTTAGCTTCATAATTATAGATTTTCATACTTATCTCTTCTTTCTTTCAACATAAATATTTTGTAAGATCGTAAATAAACTTGACGCTATCCAATAAATTCCTAAGGCTGCTGGTAAGGTTAACGACGCTACAGAAATCATAGCAAGCATAAAATAAATTGTATATTTCATTTGTGTAGCATTTGGTCCAGATTGATCTTTCATCGTTTTTTTGAATGAAATTAGAGTTGTTCCAATTATTAAAATAATTAATAAGATATACCAATAATTATGATTTTGAAAAATTCCTACCCATGGTGTTGTTCCCATTTGAAATACTAAAAAATTATTTTCAAATAAAGCTGGGGTTCTGTTAATTGCTTCTAAAAACGCTAATAATAAAGGTAATTGAATAAATGCAAGTAAACAACCAGACATTGGATTGATGTTGTATTTTTGATAAATCATCATCATCTCTTGAGCTTTTTTCATTTGATCTTCTTGATTTTCTTTTCCTTGATATTTTTTTTCTAACTTTTCTAATTCTGGTTGAGCTTTTTTTATCATTTCTGATTGAATAGCGGTTTTTTGAGTAATTGGCATTAAAATTAATCTAATTAATAGACAAGTAATAATGATTGACATTCCATAACTATCTAAGATACTTCCAATTTGAAGTATTACCCAAGCAAGTGGCTTTACAAAAATACTAGTCCATAATCCTTCATAATTATTTAAAGGACTAAATTTGGTGCAGGATGGTAACTTTGAGATATCCACATCATTATCTTCATATATTTTTATTACATTCTCACTAGTGGGTTTACAAATGATGTTTTCTGTTATAGATTGACCTGTTTCCTCATTAGTTACTACTTTGTTATCTTCATCTTTCAATTGCTTTGTGCAACCAGATAATAAAGCTAAGCATACTATTAATATAATTGTTATTTTTTTTCTATTTTTTTGATTCATACTTTTCTCCTATCTTTTTCATGAGAATTAATAGACTTTGTTCAATTTCTTGATAATTTAATTCTAATATTCTCTTTCTAATTATTATAACATAATCTAGAGGTTTCTGAATATTTTTTTCATGATTATCAATAATATTCTTAATTCTTCTTTTTATTTTGTTTCGAATATGTGCTTTTCCTGTTTTTTTAGGAATAGATATTCCGTAGCGATTATAATCATTGTTGTAGTTTTTTCGATAATAGATTACAAAATAATTATTTTTTTGATAAGAACATTTTTTTATCATTTCAGTAAATTCTTGTTCTTTTTTTATGATATTTCTTTTCTTCATAGTTACCTCCATATTATTAAATTTTTTATAAGAAATTTTTAAACAGACAGTTATTTTTATATCTTTCATTTAAGATGTAATTTTACACTATATATAATATATGAAAGAGAAATTTTATTTATAGGTAAAAAAAAAGCTAATATGATAGCTTAAGCAGATAATTTTTTTCTTCCCTTTGCTCTTCTACTATTTAAAACATTTTTACTACGAGCTCTAAATCCAAACTTCTTGGATTTTTTATTGTTATTAGGTTGAAAAGTTGGCCCTTGTGTTTTTGCCATAGTTACACCTCCAAATC
>CAYOCA010000114.1:0-3410 GCA_964402345.1 uncultured Muribaculaceae bacterium
TTATAGCTTTTATTCAGCAATCTACAGATGATAATGTAGAAGCCAATATTTTAATTAGAATTAGAGGAAAAGAACAAATTATAGAAGTAAGTATTCCATATGATAAATACACGTTGAGAGGTGAAGAAAGACGCGATGATTTATATGCTGCAATTGATTTAGTAATCGATAAATTGGAAGGACAAATTAGAAAAACAAAAACTAAACTAAAGAAACAAATTAAGAAAAACGAGTCAAAATTAAATTTTGACTATGAAATAACCAAAGAAGAGAAAAAAGACTTAAAAATTGTAAAAAGAAAATCTTTTGAAATGAAACCTATGGATGAAGAAGAAGCAATTTTGGAATTGGAATTATTAGGACATGACTTCTTTATTTATAAAGATGCACATACCAATAATATAAATGTTTTATATAAAAGAAAAGATGGAAATTATGGAATCATTGAAACTAATCCTGAAATTTAGTTTCTTTTTCTATTTATATACTAGTATTTTTATCTATTTTTTGTTAAAATACAGTTACGGAGATGATAAAAGATGTTGAAAATATTAAAGAAATTATTTGATAATGAATATAAAGAATTAAAAAGATTTGAATCTATTGCTGATCAAATCGATGCGTTAGATGAAGAAATATCTAAATTAAGTGATGAAGAACTAAAAGAATATACTAATGTTTTTAAAGAACGATTAGAAAAAGGAGAAACATTAGAAGATATTTTAGTTGAATCATTTGCTGTATGTCGTGAAGCAGCATCTCGATGTGTTGGTATGAAACCATTTCATTGTCAATTACTGGGTGGAATTGCGATTCATTATGGAAATATTGCTGAAATGAAAACAGGTGAAGGTAAAACATTAACGGCAGTATTACCAGCATACTTAAATGCTCTTGATGGTAAAGGAGTTCATATTGTTACTGTAAACGAATTCTTGTCTGAAAGGGATTCTGTTTGGATGGGTAGTATTTTTAAATTTTTAGGTCTTACAGTTGGTTTAAATTTAAGAGATTTAACTATAGAACAAAAAAGAGATGCCTATGCTTGTGATATTCTCTATACAACCAATAATGAATTAGGATTTGATTATTTAAGAGATAATATGGTGGTAAAAAAGGAAAAAAGGGTTCAAAGACCATTAAACTTTTGTATTGTTGATGAAGTAGATTCTATTTTAATTGATGAAGCAAGGACACCATTAATTATTTCAGGTGGAGTTGCTCAATCTGCTAATCTTTATATAGATGCTGATTATTTTGTAAAAACCCTAACTGAAAATGAAGATTATATTATGGATGAAAAAACAAGGAGTATTAATTTAACTGATGAAGGATCTAGAAAAGCAGAGCAAAAATTTAATTTAAAAAATTTATATGATATCAATAATACGTCATTAGTCCATTATATTCTACAAGCCCTAAGAGCTAATTATTTCATGAAAAAGGATGTTGATTATGTTGTTCAAGAAGATAAAATTGTGATTGTTGATCAATTTACTGGAAGATTAATGAAAGGAAGAGCATTCTCAGAAGGACTTCATCAAGCAATTGAAGCTAAGGAAGGTGTAACTATACAACAGGAAACTAAAACATTAGCGACTATCACTTTTCAAAATTTATTTAGAATGTATAAAAAATTATCTGGAATGACTGGAACCGCTAAAACAGAGGAAGAGGAATTCCGTAATATCTACAATATGTTTGTTATCACCATTCCAACTAATAAACCTGTCATTCGTGAAGATGCAGTTGATTTATTATATCCAGGAAAATCTGGAAAATACAATGCTATTATTAAAGAAATAGAGTCTAGACATAAAGTAGGGCAACCTGTATTAGTTGGTACTATTGCTATTGAGACAAGCGAATTACTTAGTTCTATGTTAAAGAAAAAGAAAATTCCTCATGAAGTATTAAATGCTAAAAACAACGCTAGAGAAGCAGATATTATCGCCAAAGCTGGTGAAAAAGGAGCTGTTACCATTGCTACAAATATGGCAGGACGTGGAACAGATATTAAATTAGGAGAAGGAGTCAAAGAATTAGGAGGGTTATGTGTAATTGGAACTGAACGTCATGAATCACGTCGTATTGATAACCAATTAAGAGGACGTTCAGGTAGACAAGGTGATCCTGGATTCACGCAATTCTATTTATCTTTTGAAGATGATTTAATGGTAAGGTTTGGTTCTGAAAAATACCGTGGTATGTTAGCGAGTCTTGGTTTTTCAGGTGATCAAGTTATTCAAAACAAAATGTTAGCAGGATCATTTGAGAGTGCTCAAAAAAAGGTTGAAGGTAATAATTTTGATATTAGAAAGCAACTTCTTCAATATGATGATGTTATGAACAATCAAAGAGAAATTATTTATACTAAAAGAAATGAAATATTGGATAGTGATTCCATTCATGAGCAAACGTTGGATTTACTCATTAATCATGTCACAGATATTGTAAATGATCATTTAATTGAAACAACAAAACTAAGTGAATTTGATTATGAGGAAATATTAGAAGCTACAAATGAAAACTTATTAAAAACCAATCGTATTGCACTATCAGAAATAAAAGGAAAGAAACCTGAAGAAGTAATTGATAAAATTTCTAAATTAGTAATTAAAGAATATAATGAAAAAATAAATGATATTCCCGAAGAAATTAGAAATGAGTTTGAAAAAGCTATTACATTAAGAGTTATAGATAATCATTGGATGGAACATATTTCAATTATGAGTACATTAAGAGAAGGAATTGGTTTAAGGGGATACGCTAATGAAAATCCTTTGCAAGCATATACTATGGAAGGATATGAGTTGTTTGATTCTATGCTAACAGCTATTAATAAAGAAGTATCTTTATATTTGTTAAAAGCAGAAATTAGACAGAATATTGAAAGAAAAGAAGTTGTAAAAAAGACTGTTACTAATAGTGGAAAAGATACTAAAAAAATTCAGGCAAAAAGTAAAAAAATAGGTAGAAATGAACCCTGTCCATGTGGTTCGGGAAAAAAATACAAACAGTGCCACGGAAAGTAAGATAAAATAAGGGAAAACGAGAAATTCAAAAAAAATTAAGTTTTAATATGATAAGCACTGGATCTAAAATCCATGGATTTTAGTCCGTAAATTCTTTAAGAACTTGTAGATTTATTTTGACTCTTTATGTATAATAACCGTAGGTGGTGGTATTGTGCGAGAATGTTCTCATACACAGTATGACATAGAATATCATATTGTATGGTTAACAAAATACAGATATAAAATACCCAAGTGGAAGAATTGCTTATAGATTAAGAGATTTATTGAGACAAGGTTGCGAAGCAAAGAATATAAAAATAATAAAGGGAAGTATTTCAAAAAGAACACGTACATATGTTAGTTTCTTGTCCTCCAAACATTTCGGTATCACAA
>CAYOCA010000115.1:0-3378 GCA_964402345.1 uncultured Muribaculaceae bacterium
CTTTCTCCATCAATTCCATACTGATTTAATAAAGTAACTAAGTTTTTATAATCAGCCATTAATATACCACCTTACACACTTATTTTTTTAAATAAAACAAATTTTTTTAGTATTCTAACTTTTCAATTTCTTTCTAATCTCTTTGTAGTTAGGACAATACTTCTCTACTACTTTCCAAAACTCTTTTGAATGATTTGGTACTAAAAAATGAGATAACTCATGAATAATTACATAATCTAAACACTCTATCTCGTAGCGGAACAACTCTGAATTTAAAGTTACATTATGATTTTTAATATTACATACTCCCCACCTTGTTTTCATTTTCCTTATCTTTAAATTAGGATCAGGAATAGTTTCTTCAAATTTACTATACCAATATTTCAAATGACGATAAAAAGTAGTATGAATTAATTGATTTAACCATTTAATTAGTACTTCCTCGCTAATTACTTCAATTCGACCATCTTCTACAGTTATTTGATGATCAAAATCTCCATAAATAATATCATAGTATTTTCCAAATATTAAAAATAATTCTTTCTTTTCAGCACGTTTTTGAGCTCGAGTAATCATCTTTGCAATTTCTTCATAGTTATCATCTAATAATTTTTTAATTTTTTTCTCACTAACAAAATAATTAGTTGTCACAATTACTTTGTTGTCTCTTACTCTTACATAAGTATTTTTATTATCTTTTTTAATAATCTCTACATCATAATCTATATCTTTATATCGAAATACCATAATTACTTATTATAATAAATATAATCAGAAAATCGCAGTACCTTACATATATGCAAGATAAACGGATTTTCGCGATACTCATTATAATTTTTAACCCCCTCATCATAACTAACGAAAGCATAATCAATTCGCTCCTGATTCACCTTTAATTCCTCTTTTAACTTCTGATATTCTTTTTTCTTTGAAAATTGAGAATAAACTTCATCTAATTTTTGCAGTTCTATGATAAAACTTTTAGATTTCTTTATTAGTTCTACACCATCGTTAGGTTTTTTTATTTGCTGAATTTCTTCTATTTGCTGTTCTATCTTTTTGCTTAATTCTTCTTCATGATCCGTGTTTTGCTTTATAAAATCATTCATTTTCTTCAGTATCACAACTCTTTCTTCTAAATAAGTATAAATACTAGAAAAACGTATTTGAATTCTTTTTTTTAGAATCAATAAACGATTAACAAAAAAAAGTAAGCATAATATCCCTAAAACCAAAACACCAAAACAAGTCACAATAATTGCATAGCTGTCCACCTACTTATCACCTCTTAAACATTATACAATACATTTCATTATTTTACCAGTCTATTTCTAAAGATAAAAAATAGACATACAATTTATTATGAAATATAATTTTATAAAATCAATTATTATTTTAGTTCTAGGAGGATTTTTAAGTAAATTATTAGGTATGTTTATCAAAATTGTTCTTACCCGTACCATTTCTACGGAAGGAATTGGAATTTATTCTATGATATTACCGACTTTTAATTTATTTATAACCCTTTGTTCTTTAGGATTGCCAATTGCTATTTCAAAATTAGTAAGTGAAAATAAAAAGAACAATCAAAAATTAGTTCTTTCTATTATCCCAATTGCTTTAATCTTTAATTTAGTTTTAATCCTTATTCTATTTTTAATTGCTCACTTTTTAAGTAATCAACTTTTACATAATAAAATAACTTATTATCCTTTAATCGCGATTGGTTTTACCTTACCATTTATTTGTATTTCTTCTATTATAAAAGGATATTTTTTTGGAAAAGAACAAATGTTTCCAACTACTTTAGCAAATATTGTAGAACAAATTATTCGACTCCTTTTAACTTTAACAGTAGTAGCGAAACTAATGGAATACTCTTTAACTTATGCAATAACTGGTGTAGTACTAATCAATATTTTAAGTGAAGGAATCTCTATCGTTGTTTTACTTCTTTTCTTACCAAAAAAGAAAAAAATTGTACCTAGCGATTTTAAAGTTGACAAAAGAACGCTAAAAGATTTATTAGATATTAGTATTCCAACTACTGGAAGTCGTTTAATAGGTTCTTTATCATATTTTTTGGAACCAATTATTCTTACATTTGCTTTGACTAAAACGGGATATGATAATCAGTTTATTACGATAGAATATGGAATTGTTAATGGTTATGTATATCAATTACTATTATTACCATCTTTCTTCACCATGGCTATATCTAATGCTCTTTTACCAGTTGTATCTAATACTTATAGTCATAAAAATTACTCTTATACTAAGTATAAAATTAAACAAGCGATAATCATTTCATTAATTATTGGAGTTCCTTGTACAATATTATTTATGAGTATTCCAGAATTCTTTTTAAATTTAATTTATAATACTAGTGAAGGATTGATATACATAAAAATGATAGCACCATTTTTCTTATTACATTATATTCAAGGACCTTTAACAACAAGTATGCAAGCAATGGGGAAAGCTAAAGAAGCGATGATGGGTACTTTATATGGTTCTATTATAAGAACAATACTTCTATTTAGTCTATCGTTATGTCATATTGGCATGTGGGGATTAATTATTTCTAGTTTAACTAATATTTTATTTATTACTATTCATCATTTTTACTATGTATTTAGAGAATTGTAACAATTTTAATGAAGTAATAATTAGGTTATTAGATCTATTTAAGATATTTAAAAACAAAAAGAAAATAGTTTTGAAATTATTTTCCTTGCTTGATTTAATTTATAATGAAGGGTAACGTTGAACTTCCATCACCACTCAAAACATTAATACCACTTCGAATTGATAAAGAAGGACGAACACCCATTATCTTGTCAAAGTCATAAGGGGTCAACATACCGCCAGTCGACACACCCCACGCATAACCGAATAAAATCGGAGCATTGAAATATAAAGTTGGTGTGGAAGTAAACCACCTCGCACCAGTATATAGATACCAATTAGATAAAGATACACCACTCAATGCCCCAGCTAACATAACTTCATCAGACGTTAATAAGGCAACTGGATATGTTAATTTTCCATTCCCATTTTCACTACTTACTGTGAAGGCATCATTAATATTACTACACTCTAAACCTGGAAATTTGGCGGAATCCGTCCTATCATAAGAAGTAAAGTACAAAGGTTTCGTCGTACTACCCCCATTCGGATTCCATCCATTTAAAGAACTTATACTTCGATCATTACACCAGACTGTATCTTCAAGATAAAACACATAATCAGTCATATTAGCTTCATACCACGTATCTATGGTTGTTTTAATCGTGGAGCTTGTCGTGTTACTGGAACTAGTTAACATTTCATCTAATGCATTTTCTACTGTCTTTCCTCCTGTTAAACTGATATAAT
>CAYOCA010000116.1:0-3376 GCA_964402345.1 uncultured Muribaculaceae bacterium
ATATGAGTTTAGATGAATTTTGTCTCCATGAATGGGAAAAAGAAAAATTAGATGCAATGATGATTGATATTGGAAAAGAGAATACATTTAATGAAAGAAAAAAAGTAGAGTATTTCAGAAAATTAATATAATAAAAGTCTGTTTAGTTTACATGTAAAAAGGTCAACATTTTATAATTACTTACATTTGAAGGTATATGATAAAATATCAGTAGTATCAAAAAATTAAGAAAATAATCCAAATAATGGAATGAATATAAAAATTATTATTGAACAAGACAATTAGAAGAGAATAAGCAATATAAATTGACTAATTAAGTTAAAACTTATCGCGTGAATTTATCTTGTCTCAAAGAGAAAAGACTCTTTTTTTAAAATTAAAAATATGATATGATAATAATGATTTATAAAAAAAGAGGGGAGGATATCCAAATCATTATATTTGGAAGAGTAATTATGAGTTTATCAAGGAAAGATTCAAGAGTTTTAGCAATGACAATTTTATATCAGGTAGAATTGTTTAAAAAAAAGAAAATAGATTATAATTTAGAAGAGATAATTAGAAATAATACAACAGGAATAGATGAAGATTTTTCTTTTGCAAGACAGTTAGTAGATGGTGTAATGGAACATGATGATGAATTAGTAACACTTGCGAATAAGTACTTAAATAATTGGAATATTTCTAGATTAGGACTAGCAGATGGAGCAATTATAAAAATAGCTATTTATGAGTTATTATACACTAATACTCCAAAAAAGGTTTGTATTGATGAAGCAATAGAACTATCTAAAGATTTTTCAGATGAAAAAGTTGTTGGTATGATTAATGGAGTATTAGATAAAATTTATCATAAACATACACTAGAAGGTAAGAAAAATGAAAAATGATTATTTAACTGTTACACAATTAAGTCATTATTTAAAGTATAAATTTGATAATGATTTGAATTTAAGAGAAGTTTATTTAAAAGGAGAAATTTCTAATTTTAAAGCCCATACGCGAGGACATTATTATTTTACTTTAAAAGATGAAGAAAGTAGGATTAATGCTGTGATGTTTGCTAGTAGTACTACAAAATTAAAATTTCTTCCTATGGATGGTATGAAAGTATTAGTAACAGGAAAAATTACTGTTTATGAAGCAACAGGCAGTTATCAGATATATGTTAATGATATGCTAGAAGATGGTGTAGGAAATCTTTATATTGCTTTTGAACAATTAAAGAAAAAGTTAGAACAAGAAGGATTATTTGCTCAAGAAAGAAAAAGGAAAATACCTAGAATGCCTAAAAGAATTGGAATTGTAACTGCATCTACTGGTGCTGCAATTCGAGATATTTTAACAACTCTTAAAAGAAGGTATCCTGTTGTCGAAACAATTTTATTTCCAGCTTTAGTGCAGGGGCAAGACGCTGCAGCTGATATTGCTAAAAAAATAGAAATTGCTAATACTTATGATATTGATACTTTAATAGTTGGTCGTGGTGGGGGATCTATCGAAGATTTGTGGCCTTTTAATGAAGAAATTGTTGCTAGGGCAATTTATCATTCAAAGGTTCCAGTGATTAGTGCAGTAGGACACGAAGTAGATTTTACCATTTCTGACTTTGTCGCGGATTTAAGAGCTCCAACTCCTACTGCTGCAGCAGAACTAGCGGTAGTAGATATTCATACGGTATTGGAGTATTTAGAAAAAGCAAAAGCTAGAAGTAATCTTGCTATCCGTCAATTGATAGAGGAAAATAGATTAAAATTGAATCACTTAAAGGATAGTTATGTTTTAAAAAGACCAAATAATATGTATGAAGTAAAAGAACAAAAACTGGATATGCTATTAGATAAATTAAATACAAGTATGAATGTAATTATTGAGAAATATCAAGTGAGATTATTCCAGAGTGTAAATAGTTATATTTTAAATAATCCTGGTATGTTATATTTACAAAAACAAGAAAAATTTAAAAATTTATATCAGAGATTAAATAAAGAGATGAATATTTATTTAACTGAATATAAAACGAAATTTTTTAAACTTGAAAATAGTTATGTTCTTAGTAATCCAGAAATTTTATACAAATTTAAACAACAAAATTTAAGTAATATTATAGATAAGTTAAGTGTCATGAATCCTATGAATACTTTAAAAAGAGGTTATGCAATTGTTAGAAAGAAAAATCAAAAAGTAATTAGTGATGTAGCAGATATAAAGTTAAATGAGGAATTGATTATTAATTTAAAAAATGGAAATATTTATACTAAAGTAGTAAAGGTGAGTGAAGAAAATGGCTGAAAAAAAAGAAGTAAAACAGGAGAGTTTTGAAGAAAAAATCAAAAGATTAGAAAAGATTGTAAGTGAGTTAGAAAGTGGAGATGTTGCTTTAGATGAGGCAATTATAAAGTATACTGAAGCAATGAAACTTTCTAAAGAATGTGCTGATAAATTAAATGAAGTAAGTGAAAAAGTGAATAAAATTCTAAATGAAAATGGAAAATTAGAAGATTTTGAAGTAAGGGAGTCATAACTATAAATATCAAGTGTTATTACTTGATCTTTTTTACTTGATTATGGATTTAAGGATGATTATAAAAGTGAATTGAAAAGGAGAAATTTTATGGTTTTTACTAATGATGAATTTATAGAAGCAGTAAAAAGAAAAGAAATTGTTCCATATGAAAATGATTTAATTACCCATTTAAGAAATTTTACTTATGAAGGAATACCTCTTTCAGTAATTGTATTATGTTTTCCTATTTGTAATAGTAATTGTTATCCTACAGCTATTTATTTAACGAAGGGAATGTCTTATTTTAAGTTAATTCGTGGAAATATTAACATTTATCCTAAAAATTTAGAGTTTCCTAATCATAGTTGGGTAGAAAAGGATGGTTATGTATACGATCCTACAGATGGTTTTAAATGGAAAAGTGAGTTATATTATCGTGTTTTCAAACCTGAGGTATTAGAAGTATATGATGAAGTGAGTATACAGGGGGATTCTTTTTATCAGGATGCTACTAAAAGATTAGAAAATAAAACTTGTAGTAAGGAAGCTTTAGCGATGACGCTACAATATATAGAAGGTATTGAATTAAAAGAACCTAGTATGAATCATACAATGCTTTTAGAAGAAATTAAAAATTGTCGAAATAGATATCATATTACAGAAAAGTATCCTGATTCTATTATGAAGAAGTATTATGAGATGATGGAAGATGAAACGAATATTAGGACAAAATAAAGTGATATTGTAGGAAGTGATTTGAGTATTTAGAATATTTCTCTTGATTGATATATTTTAAATGTATTTATTTAAAAAGGTGGAAAATAGTACTTAAAAAATAATTTGACTTTTTTTCGAATCATGATATGATAA
>CAYOCA010000117.1:0-228 GCA_964402345.1 uncultured Muribaculaceae bacterium
TTCCTGGATAGATTGTTTTTCTTCTTGAGATGGAATACGATTGTTTTCTTTTAATTTGTTATTAATAATTTCTTCTAAATTTTGAGTAATGGAATCAGTATTAATTATAATTTCTTTTTGGTCGTAAATTCCATCTATTAAAGTGTTAATATCTTCTTTTACTTTTTCTTTGGTATATAAAGTATCTAAAATACTTTCTTCTAATTCTAATTGAATAGTGTATCCTTC
>CAYOCA010000117.1:238-3366 GCA_964402345.1 uncultured Muribaculaceae bacterium
AATGGTAGATTTACTTTTATAATATATTTGTTCATAATAATCATTTTTTTCTAACATGTTTAATAAATATTTTTTTGATCCAATTGTTTGAAAAAGAATTAGAGTTATTATCAATAGTGTTACAAAAGTGATTAGTAGAAATTGATTTAAGATAATTATTATTTTTTTGAACATAATATCACTTCTTTTCTTGATTAGGATTCATCTAAATCTGCATAAACAACATAACGATAAGGAGTATAAACAACTGTGGTGACTGGATAGCAAGTATAAATCATAAGTATTTCTTTTTCTCGCTCTATTGGTACTTGATCTAAATCAGTATCTTGAATTACTTTGGTATTTGTAATTGTATATGTATAAGTACCATAGGTAGTTGTAACCGTTATTTTATCCCCTATTTTAGCATTAGGCAGATTTCTTAACATATTACTAGTATTATGACCCATATAGAGGATAGATCCACCTTCACCTGGAAAGTAACTACCACTAAAATGACCTACACCATATTTTAAAATTTCAAGGGTATCACCATAATAGACAGGTTGAGAGATATTCACAGAAGGGATTGAAAGGTCAGCATATTTACTTCCATATTCTGGGTATACTTGTAAATTTTTAGTTGTTAAATCCAATTTGACATCCTCTAATATTTTTTTATTTGTTTCAGTAGAGACTAAGTCAATAATAGTAAATGTATTTTGAATAGGTTTGGAAAAGAGAAAGTAAGTACCAATTAGAATTAGTATTGAATAAATAAAAGCAACTATTATCCTCTTAACAGTTGCTTTTAACTTTTTTGATAATTTGTTTAGATTACGCATTACCTTTTAACTTTCTACGAATTGCTACTCCAGCTAACGCTATTGCTAATCCTGATATAGCAACATATACTGTATAATCTGATCCTGTTGATGCTAATTTCGCACTTGGTACAATTGGAATTGAACCATAAACTTTTCCATTTGGACCAGTTATAGTAACTCTTTCGGTTGTTGGATTGTAATCGTAAGTTGCATTTAATAATGCTGCTGCTTCTGTAACAATGCTACGAACTTCATTTTTTTGAGCGTCATTTAATTTTGTAGGATCATCTACACCAGCTGTTTCCATAATGCTACGAATTCTATCTGCTTTTTGAATAAGTTGATCCCCTACTTCATCAGATACATCGTTATCAGCAAGATAACTTTTTACTAAATTAACTTGTTCAGTAGTACCATATTTTGTTGCATAATTGATTAGGTCATCTTCACTAGCAGCGTTTACGTTTGCTATATAACATAAAGAAACAACTAATACTAATGTGATTTGTAAAAACTTTTTCATGTTCTTCATCCCTTTCATGTAAATTATTATATCAAAAATACTAAAAAAGGCAATACTTTTTAGGAATTTTTGTTATATAACCTGTGAAAAGTATGACATTTTTACTAATTATTCACAACTTTTTAAGAATTTTTGTTATATAACATTATTCATATACATATCTCCTTATGTATTTTGCAAGTAAATCTACATTTATTAAGTGATATAGTTCACTCAATTTCTCTATCTTACTAGTGTTCAACTTTTTAAAATATGCTTTGCAATATTAGTTGTAATTATCATATTTTCACCTCTTAATACTATTTTATAGTATTTAATGGTGAAAATTAGAATTTTTATAATACTCTTTAATCCATTCTTATTATATCCATTATTTATAAAAAAATAATTAAATCTATATGTAAACATTAACTTTAATCTTTAATAGTGTATCATCTAATCTATGGAGTTTGAATAAATCATAATATTTTTATATTAGAATATTTTTCTACATAAACAAAAAAAAGCTCACTACCTAAGTAATAAACTTAATTTTATTATTAATTATTTTTTTCTTTTAAAAATCTTTTTATCAAGAATGTCATAAAATATGGGAAAGTATAAAATTTATCATTAAATCCAATATTTTTATTACATAATTTAATACCATATTTAATATCTTTATATTTATCATTTGAAATTAAATTATTCAAAGAAATTGTTGAATTATCATTTGCTTTAACCTCAACAGGAATCAAACTATTTAAATCCCTAACAAAAAAGTCCATTTCCAATCGCCCAGATTCATCTTTATAAAAATATAAATCATATCCTTCTTTTACTAACATATCAGCAACAACGTTTTCATAAATTGCTCCCTTATAAGTATTAAAGTTTTTATTATTTCGTAAATCATACTGAGCTTCTTCATCTAATGTTGCAACTAAAAGACCTGGGTCACCAAAATATAATCGATAATTATCTGGATTGTAATTACCTTTTAAAGGTAAAGCAACTTGTTCTAAACAATAACATATATTAACAATTCCAGCATTAGAAAGCCAATCAACAACACCAACATATTCTCTGTTACGTGCTCCTTTTGAAATCTTAGTTATTTGAAATTTCTTATTTTCATTACCAAGAAAAACTGCTACCTTTCTGTATACACTTAATACTTTTGTTTTATCTAATCCAATTGCATATTTTGTTATATCCTCTTCATAATCTAGTACTATTTGCTTTTGCATTTCAAGAATTCCATTATAAGTCCCATTTTCAATAAAGGTTTTTACAATTAAAGGCATTCCGCCAACAACCATATACTCATTAAAATTTTCCATCATAACATCATATTGAGTTTTTGATAATGCTTCTTGTTTTAACATACATTTATATAGATCTTCAATTTGCTCATTTTTAAAACCTTTTGCCCATAAAAATTCTTCAAAATCAAGTGAATGCATTACATAATCTATTTTATTTCCAACACTGTTCGACTCTATTTTTTCATAATTTATTCCCATTAATGATCCTGAACATATAACATCAAATCTTCCATCTTCTCTAAATGATTTAAGTGAAGTTGCACAACTTGGATAATCTTGAATTTCATCAAAGAATATTAATGTTTCATTGGGAATAAACTTAAATTTACTATTTCTAAAAGTGATATCCTTTATAACCTTATCAATTTCAAAACTTTCATTAAAAATATCTTTATATTCAGGTTGTAAAATAAAATTTATTTCTATAAAACTTTTATAATTATTTATACCAAAATTTCTTATGGCATCCGTTTTTCCAATTTGTCTTGCACC
>CAYOCA010000118.1:0-3339 GCA_964402345.1 uncultured Muribaculaceae bacterium
TATTTGTTAATTGGAATCTTCCTAAAGTCTTATTATCGCTTGCCATTGGTCTTTCACCTTGTAATACATGAATATCTACAGCAGGTTGATTATCAGCAGCAGTTGAAAATACTTGACTTTTACTAGTAGGAATAGTCGTATTTCTATCAATTAAGACAGTCATAACACCACCTAATGTTTCAATACCAAGTGATAATGGAGTTACATCTAGTAAAACAATATCATTTACATCACCTGTTAATACACCACCTTGAATAGCAGCTCCCATAGAAACTACTTCATCTGGATTTACTCCTTTAGATGGGTCTTTACCAGTTTCTTTCTTTACTAAATCTTGTACCATTGGAATACGAGTAGAACCACCTACTAAGATTACTTTATCAATATCTTTCTTAGATAGTTTAGCATCTTTTAGTGCTTTTCTAACTGGCTCTAAAGTTGAATCTACTAAATCACTAATAAGAGATTCAAATTTTGCTCTTGTAACATCCATCTCAAAGTTAATTGGTGCACCATCTACTTGAGCAATGAATGGTAATGACACTTGCGTTGAAGTCATACCTGACAAATCTTTTTTAGCTTTTTCAGCAGCTTCTTTAATACGTTGCATTGCCATCTTATCATCCGCTAAATCAACACCTTCTTGTTTTTTAATTTCAGCAACAATATAATCAACTAGACGATTATCAAAATCATCCCCACCTAAATGGTTATTACCAGATGTAGATAATACTTCAAAGACTCCATCTCCTAATTCGAGAATAGATACATCAAATGTTCCACCACCTAAATCATATACTAAAATCTTTTCATTAGTATCTTGTTTATCAAGACCATACGCTAAAGCGGCAGCAGTTGGTTCATTAATAATTCTTTCTACTTCTAAACCAGCAATTTTACCAGCATTCTTAGTTGCTTGTCTTTGGGCATCATTAAAGTATGCTGGTACAGTAATAACTGCTTTAGTAACTTTTTCTCCTAAATAACTTTCAGCTGTTTTCTTTAAATCACTAAGAATCATTGCACTTACTTCTTCGGGAGTATAATCTTTTCCATTAGCTTTTACCTTTTCACTAGTCCCCATTTTTCTTTTAATAGAGATAATAGTATCGGGATTTACTAAAGCTTGACGCTTTGCTTTTTCTCCAACAATAATTTCTCCATTTTTAAATGATACAACAGATGGAGTTGTTCTTCCTCCTTCAGCATTCGCGATAACTTGTGCTTCTCCTCCTTCATATACAGAAACACAACTATTTGTTGTTCCTAAATCTATACCTATAATTTTACTCATATTTATTCACCTTTCCTTTTATTTTTCACTATATTCTCCATCAATAATGATGGTTTTCTTCTTTTTATCACTATTATCTGTAGCACTCTTCACAGTTTTCTCTTTAAATTTATTATTTTTAATGTAATGATAGATATATCCTGCTAAAATTGCTACTAAAATAATAGGTAAGAGCCATACTACAACTTGCATTGCTATTATCGCTAAGAAAATAGCAATAGCAATATAGATGATTTCTCTAATCTTACTTTTATTCATAAACTGTCCTATTCATTTACTTTCACCATCGCGGGTCTAATTACTCTATCTTTATAAAGATAACCTTTTTGTAGAACTTCTAAAACGACACCAGCTGGTTTATTTTCATCATGTTCTGTTAAAACCGCGTGATGATAATTAGGATCAAATTCTATTCCTTCAGCAGTAATTTCTTTTACGTCAAACTTATTTAAAATACCGAGTGTATTTGTATAAATTAATTTGAAACCTTCCAAAAATTTTGATACTTCATCAGATAAATCATCATCGTCCATTTTAATTGCTCTTTCAAAATTATCAACGACAGATAATAATTCTTTTAAAATATCTTCATTTTTGTATTTCAATAATTTCTCAGTTTCTTCCTCTTTTCTTCTTTTATAATTTTGAAGTTCAGCCTGATTTCTTAATAAGTTTTCTTTTAAAGTTTGAATAGTACAATTAAGAGTTGCTATTTCTTCATCCATCTGTTTTCCTTCACATTGACAATCTTCATTACAAGAACATTTTTCTTCTGTTGATGTTTCTTCTAAATTTGTTTCTTCTACTTCTATGGTTTGCTCGGGAAAAATTTCATCTTTCTTCTTATTTTCTTCTTTTTTTGGCTTATTTTTGCTCATCGTATCCTCCTATGTTATTTTTTATGTAATCAAGTATACCAACCACTTTGTCATATTCCATTCTTTTTGGTCCAACAATCGCGATTGTTCCTTCTTCCCCATTATAATTGTATTTTGTCTTAACTACCGACATTTCATCTGAAATTTCTGAATCACTACCAATATAAATATTAATACCATTATGTTCTTCTTCCTTAATGATATTGACATCCTCAAACTTAGATAATACTTCTTTCACTTTGTCAATACTATTAAATTCTGGTTGTTTTAAGAAATTATTTTTACCGACAAAATGAACTTCATTACTACTTTGATTTGTAAATTCACTGAAGGCATCATAAAAAGCATTATATAAAATTTCATGTTGTTTGACATATTTACCTATAATGGGTTTAATTTCATATTCTAGTTTAACAGATACTTCATTGATGGGAGTTCCAACTAGTAACTTATTGATTAGTTCGACAGTTTTTTGAACATCTAGAGTAGAAATACTATTGGGTAAATAAAGATTTTTATGTTCTACTACTCCTTTATCCGTAATTACTAGTGTTAAAATTTTATTATTTTCCAGTGGAACAATTTCTACTTGTTTTAACTTGTTTGCTTTAGCACTTGTTCCTAAAACTATGGAAGTGTAATTGGTAATTTCTGATACAATCTCAATACTTTTTCTAATTGTATCAGATAAATCTAAAGACTGATTTTTAAAAATGGTTTGTAACTTTAGCATATCTTCTCCAGTCATATTTTTAGGTTGCATTAAATAGTCAACATAGTACTTATAACCATTTTCACTAGGAATACGCCCTGATGCAAAATGATTTTTTTCTAAATATCCTAATTCTTCTAAGTAAACCATTTCATTTCTAATTGTTGCACTAGAACATTTTAGTTCATGACATATACGCGATGAACTTACTGGATTGGCTGTTTTAATATATTCTTCTACAATAATTTTTAAGATTTGTTTTTGTCTTTCGCTAATCACTTCATCACTTCCTTAGCACTTCAAATTTATGAATGCTAGATTCATTATATTACAACTTTTTAGCAATGTCAACAAATAATTGCTAAAAAGTTGACATTGTTTGTGTAACACTATGAAAAACTAATCCAACTCTGAATTAGTTATCTATCAAAACTCGAAAAGTTCGAGCGTATTTC
>CAYOCA010000119.1:0-3310 GCA_964402345.1 uncultured Muribaculaceae bacterium
GAAGTCCTATTCTTATCTATATTTCTTGTAACCCCATTACCTTAGCAAGAGATTTAAAAGAATTACAAGAAAAGTACAATCTAATTGATATTACTTTATATGATTTATTTCCTAATACTTATCACGCTGAAGTCATTAGTTATATGACAAAGAAATATTAGTGTTTTTATTAACTGTTTTGTTATGAAAATAGTCTAGAATAATAATTGAAAATGGTTTGCTAAAAATAATTAATGGTATTATGGAATATTGAAAGTTAAAGTATTCTTTAGTAAAAAAATAAAAATACTTTTTGTTGATAAAAATATGTAACAATAAAAAAATTGATATTGAAATTAAAAAGGATTATGGTGAAAGTTAAGATGAAATCAAGAAAAATAAATAGAATAGAATTAATTCGCTTAGCATATAAAGAAACAAGAAGAAGTTCTTTATTAGTCTATTTAATTTTAAGAATGTTAGTAATATTATGTATGATATTGCAAATTATAAGAGGAGATTTAAATAATGCCTCTTTATGTTTATTATCACTATTTTTATTATTTTTACCAATGCTCATTCAAACAAAATTTAAAATAACCTTACCTAATGTTTTAGAAATTACCATTTACTTATTTATCTTCTCGGCTGAAATATTAGGGGAAATCAATAATTTTTATGGAAGAATTCCTTACTGGGATACCATTCTCCATACTATTAATGGCTTTTTAGCGACCGCGGTTGGTTTTTCACTAATTGATTTATTAAATAAAAATAGTCGAAAAGTTAATCTGTCTCCAGTGTATCTTTGTTTAGTAGCATTTTGCTTTTCGATGACTATTGGTGTAATTTGGGAATTCTTTGAATATGGAATGGATAAATTTTTATTAGTTGATATGCAAAAAGATGAAATTGTTACCCAGATATCATCCGTTACTTTAGATGATGCTAATTCTAATAAAGCAGTTATTATAAAAGACATTGATAAAACAATTTTGTATGATCAAGAGGGAAACGTTTTAACTGAAATTAATCATGGTTATCTAGATATTGGTATTAATGATACTATGTTTGATTTATTTGTAAATTTTTTAGGAGCAACTATTTTTTGTATTTTTGGTTATTTCTATCTTACTAAAAAGAATAAAAATCAATTTATTACAAATTTTGTTCCGACTAAAGGAAAAAGAGAATTACCAAATTCTGTCAAGGAAAAGTTGAAAATAAAAGATAACTGTAGCGAATAAAAAATCATTTAAAAATTATAAATAATAAGAAAAATAACCATACTAATAGTAAGAAAGAAGGGTAAAAAAATGAAAAAATTTTTTGTAGTAATATTTAGTATTATGTTGTTTCTCTTAGCGGTAGGTACAAATGTTTATATAGCAATTGCAAATTCTATCAAAGAAGAAACTATTAAAACAAACATTAGAGAAAATCTTTTAACAGGTTTTATCTATGATGATAATGGAGATAAAACAGAAATTTTTAAAACGATATTAAGATTAACGACGTTAGATGAAGAAACAGTAATTAAGTTAATGGAGAATGAAACTGCTGATGAAATTTTAACAGATATTGTGAATAGTATTTATGATTACAATTTAACAGGAGATGAAAGTGTAAAATATACCGGAGAAGATATTATTCAAATTGTGGAAGATAATATGGATAAAATTCTTAGTGAAATTAACTATAACCTTAGTGCTAATGATAGACAGGAAGTAATTGATTATACTCATACGCATACTGATTACATCTTAGATACTATTTATTCAACAGATATAGGAGATTATACCAAATGATAAATTTTCGTGAACTGTTTAATATAAGGTATAGTTATTTCATGATTTTGATAATTTTTCTTTTAGTTGGGGTAATTATCTTGCTTAATCGTAATCTAAAATCTAGTCTCAAAACGGTAGGTATTACTATCTTAGTCTCGGGAATCATTACATTATTTTTAGCACTGGTTATGGAGTTAGGAATCAACATACTAATTCCTTATCAGTATAAAATATTAATTCAAGTTATTAGTAACAGTGTATTTATGAATCTTTTATATGGATCAGGAATCAATATTGTTTTAGGTAGTTTGTGTATGTTTTTATCAAAATTAGATAAAAAAATTAAAATAAACTGAATAATATGCTATACTATAAGTAACATAAAATATTTGAAGGAAGTGACAAAAATGTATTGCTCAAATTGTGGAAAAAAGCAAAAAAATGATGAAAGATACTGCACTAATTGTGGTGTTGAGTATCAAAAAGAAGGGGATAATAATGTAAAAAAAAGTAATTCTCAAGGAAACATTTCACTAGTTATGGGAATTATTGCCTGTGTTTTCTTTTGGATACCAGTGCTTTCTTTACCATTTGCTATTGTAAGTATTATTCTTGGAAATAAATATAAAAAAGAAACTAATGAGAAAAGTGCTGGAATTATCTTAGGTGTTATTAGCATAATCTTGTCCGTTTTAGAGATTATTATTCTCATTTTTGCCACAGTCTTTTTTGTAAATTGGCTTGACGAAGGTATTGATGAAACAGATCCATTTGGAAATATTTATGATTATGTGGAAGAAAGTATCGAAAGTTTTGATATTCGAGGGTATAGTTGGACAGGAGATGATCAGTCAACATTATACCTAAATAAAGATAAAACATATACTTGGTATAAAGATGATAGTAATCATAAGGATAATTTTTATATTGGAACTTATGAGTTTTATACGGGAAATAATGCAATTATTTATATTGCAGATAATTTAAAAGAATATGGAATTACTGAAGAAGAACAGAAAAATTTAATTAGAAATAGTGGTTATAAATTAAAAGATTATTACCTAATTATTTTAAATTGTAGTAAAGCTGTTATGGATGGTGTTGAGCAAACCACCACTACAAATACTGTCTATTATTATGGATTTTATAAAGAAAAGCAACAATATTTGGACTTAGTAAATATGAATACTGGTAATTATGCAGGATTTACAAAGAAGGATACGTTAAGCATTATTGATTTATAGAAGGGATTCTGTAAGTAAGCATAATTTCTTTATTTGTATATTGATTAAAAATTTCTTTTATTTGACTAGCATCTTTAATTTAAAATGATGATTCTTTTCTGTAAGAAAAATTTGAAATATAAGTAATAAAATTAATAAAAATGATGTTAAAAAAGTAATTTTTTCAAAAAAAGAGTTGTCAAACAAAAAAAAGTGTTATATAATTAATTAGACATCGCAAATGATGTATTTAATTTATATCGATGCCTGAGTGGCGGAATAGGTAGACGCACAGGACTTAAAATCCTGCGAGATTTA
>CAYOCA010000120.1:0-3144 GCA_964402345.1 uncultured Muribaculaceae bacterium
TAATTTCATACTATTTAGTTTTTTTATATTAGAAATAATAGATACAATATCAATAACTAAATATATTGCCCCTAGAACAACAATTAGTGAAGGAGCTAATCCGATTACATACATAGAAGTTCCATCATTATAATAGCTAAGAGGTAAAACAAATGATAGTACAGTTATTATAAAAATATAAAAAGAAAATTTTATCTTAAGATTATTAATTTTTTTATTTAATTTTCCTTCACCATAACAAATCAAAACAATATATAATGTAAAAATAGTAATCCAAAAACACATATTTGCTATATGAAATTTATTGATAAAATATGTAAAAATACTTGATGGAGCATAATTAATTAATAAGCCACATAACATTTCCAGTATTAGTGCTAATAATGTAGAAAAAATTGTAATTGTATATACTTTTGTTTCAACGTTATTTGTCCTTCTTTTACTAAAATACATAAACGCAGTAATTATACAATAAATAAAATTAGTTACTAAATAAACAAAACCTAATAACATTTACAGCACCTCACTATTTTAATTCATTATACCATAAAAAATGCAAATAGTTTAATTCTATTTACATTTTTTATTTTTTAACTGTGAACTAACTTTTTTGTTAGTCTATTTTTATTAATATTACTAGCATTTTTTTCTAACTCTTTGAAATCAACTTTTAAATTTTTAGTTAGAGGTAATGAATCCATTTCTACATATTCTACGGGAATTTTATATTGCTTTAATGTACTACATATTCTAATAATTTGTTCTCTTATAACATCAGATAAATGTTCTTCTCCATTTTTTATAGAATAGTATAAAATAGGAATACTTTCCTCCTTATCATCTGGTCTACCTATCAATGCACATGATTCAATTGACGGTATATTCATTGTAATATAATCCTCTATTTCAGTTGGAGAAAATTTAAAACCATTCCTATGTATTTGTCGTTCAATTCTTCCAGTTATATAGATACCACCATCTGAATCTATTTTTCCCAAATCCCCAGAACAACACCAACCATTTCTATAATATTTTTTTGTTAATTCCTTTCTGTCAAATGCATAGCCTTTCATCGAGCAAGGAGTCTTATATCTAATTTCGCCTTCTAAATCTTTTCCATATTCTAATTCCACATCTGTTTCAGGATTAAAAATAGAAATTGTCGTTCCTGCTAGTGGGAATCCGGAACATCCAGGTTTTTTGATTTCTAAAAATGAATCAGGTGAGAAACTTAATGTTGGACCACCTTCATTCTGTCCATATCCAGGACCTACTTTTATTGTACAACCTCTTTTGGACAATTCATCATCTAATTCATATTGTTTTGAACTTTCTAAATATGCACTACCACAAACAATAGATTTAATATAGGATAAATCAGTCATAGAACTAGGATTATCTTTTAAATAATTTAATAATACTTTCATATGAATAGGAGCACCTAATAAGTGATTAGGCTTGTACTTATTTATTAATTTAGGCAATTTCTCAATAACAGGAACAGGAATTAATATATCTTCCACACCGAAACATAAAATAACATATAAACCATTATTAGAACCAAATCCTAAAAACATAGGAATAATATCTAAATTTTTATCTCTTTCTTTATAAGCATTTTCTCCTAACTCCAATTGTCTTACCATAGCAGTAAATGTTTCATTAGTATATTCAATCGGTTTTGGAGAACTTGTAGTACCACTTGAATAAATTACTTCGGCTACTGAACCATATTCATATTTTGAATCTATTGGACCATAATAATTTCTGCCTTTTTTTATAAAACTATGCCAATTTAAATATTTTTTATTTGTAGGAAGAATTGGTTTGTTTGCCCTTAGCCTTTCTACCTTATCTTTTAAATCAGAAGCAATATTTAATCCAAAAGGTAGAGAAATAGTTGGAGAAACAAACATTACATTTTGTATTTGATTGTCTATTTCCTTACTTTTTCTTAAAATATTATCTATCATATTGGAACACTCTTCCATAGTTACCACAAATTTAGTTTTAGATTCTAAAATTGTTTTTTTAGTATCTTCTTCTGTAGTTCTCGGATCTAATTCTACTGGTATAGCTCCTATCCTATTTAATGCAAATAGCATATAAACAGATTCAGGAGTAGTTGGCATAGATATAACAACATAATCGCCTTCTTTTACTCCCATAAATTTAAATGATTTAGCAGTTTCCTCAATTTTACTAAATAATTCTTGAAATGTAATTTCTTTACCATAATAATTTAAGGCTTTAAAATTAAGATGTTTTTCCCTTTTTAAATATAAATAATCATACATTTTCATTTTAGGATACTCTGTTTCTAATACTCCTTTTTTAAAATATTTTTTATGAGGAATATCTATACTTGCAAGTCCAGTAGTATTGTTTTTATGATAAAATGTATCACTTGTAAATTTTGGATTTTCAAGAAACTCCTCAATTTCCTTTATTTCTTTTTGATTATTATCTTTTGCAGCAATAAGTAATCTGTTTTTTAAATTTATTAAAAAATCTTTTTTCATAGCATAATCCTCCTTACATAACAAATATACAATTATTTTAGCACATTATTATGTTATTTATATAAATTTAACGAGTAATTTATTTACAATTCCTACAATTTAAGTAATTTATCTACTATCTCTATTAATATCTTTATGTTTATTATTATAAGCATAGTTTTCTTTATCTTCCATCATATTAGAAAATTGAATTGCTTGCCCTTGTATTTCAGGATCAACCTTACTTATATTATATGTTTCAACTATTTCTTTATCTATTAGATGAAAATCCCTTTTTTCAAAATTTCTTTTATCATCTAAAAAATTATAAGTATAAGATAATGATATTTGCTCATCTAATCTCATATCCTTAGGATTAATTCCCATATCTAAACATAATAATGCTTGAATAAAATATTTTTCGTCTTCCTTTTTTAAAGCTTGCAATTGATTATACATAATATTTAGAAATTGTACTTTAGTAATTTCTCCTAAATATGTTTCTTGTACTTGTTCTAATATTTTTTCATAATGTTGTGCTGGTACTCTAGTAGGTTCTAATGTTTCAGGATTAATATATTTATAAGTCATATCACTTATACTTTTACTCATATCTTTTAGTTTTAATTTTGAAAAATCATCA
>CAYOCA010000121.1:0-3091 GCA_964402345.1 uncultured Muribaculaceae bacterium
ATATCATCTGAATTTTATTCTGAAAGATATTTAAAATCTATTGTCAAACTTTTTTGATTATGTTAAAATAAAAACTGTATTTGAAAGAAATATATTGAAATGGCCTGTTGGTGAAGTGGTTTAACACGCGCGCCTCTCAAGCTCGTATTCACGGGTTCAAACCCCGTACAGGCTACCAAATGTGTTATTTAAGGACTGATTGAAAAATCCATCAGTCTTTTTTTAAATTTTAATATTTAATATTCAAGAATGAATGGATCTAAAACAAGTTTAAGTTAAGTATAATGATATTTTTTCAATTATATTTTAAAATCAGTAAGTTTTTATTAACTCAATTGACATAAACCCCTACGGGTTGTATATTTATAATAATGAGGTAAAGTAACATGAATAAAGATTCTGATCATTATAATAAGACAAAATATAGAACAGAAGAAGAAAAGAAACATTTGATAAAGAGATTAAAAATAATAGAAGGTCAAGTACGAGGAGTTAATCAAATGATTGAAGATAATCGTTATTGTGATGATATATTAATACAAATATCAGCTATTACTGAATCTTTAAAAAGTTTAGGAAATGAGATTCTTAAAAATCATTTATCTACTTGTATGGTAGAAGATATTCAAAATAATAAATTAGACGTAATAGATGAAGTTATGGATTTATTTAAAAGACTAAATTAACAATAAATCTTTTTAAGGAGGAAGAAAATGAGTAAAGTAATATTGAAAATTAATGGTATGAGTTGCAGTGCTTGTTCATCTGGATTAGAAAAATATTTAAAAAAACAAGTTGGAATCAAAAATGCTAGTGTAAATTTAGTTTTAGCGCAAGCCTTAATTGAGTATGATGATAGTTTAACTTTAGATGACTTAAATAAATTTGTTAAAGATGCTGGTTTTGAAAGTCTTGGAATTTACAACGAAAAAGAAGAAGAAAAGAATGATAAGAAAATCTTTTCTTTAATTCTTTTGATAGTACCCGCTATTTTAATTTTATATATTTCTATGTCACATATGATTGGATTACCTGTTATTCCTTTTTTAAACATGATGAATCATCCAATAAATTATGTAGTTAGTTTAATAATCCTAACTATTCCATTTCTAATTTATGGATCTGATATTTTAAAGAGTGGTATTCAAAAATTAATTCATAAAACACCTAATATGGATACTTTAGTAACAATTGGTGTTTTATCAAGCTTTTTATATAGTTTATTTGGTTTTATAATGATAATTAATGGAAATATAGAATATGTAGAAAATCTATATTTTGAGTCCTGTGCAATTGTTATATTCTTTATTAAGTTAGGAAGAATCATTGATCAAAAAAGTAAAGAAAAGACAAAAGACGCGATTAAAGAATTGGTTCAAATTACCCCAATTAAAGCTCTTCTTAAAATAAATGAAGAAGTTAAAGAAGTTACTATTGATGAAGTAAAAAAAGGAGATATTCTAATTGCCAAACCGGGAATGAAAATTGCTGTTGATGGAGTTATTACTTCCGGTCAAACTCATTTAGATGAATCTTTTATTACAGGGGAATCTATTCCCTATAAAAAGAAAAGAGGAGATAAAGTAATAGCTGGTTCTATGAATCAAGATGGCTATATTGAATATCAAGCAGTTAATATTGGTAAAAATTCTACTATATCTGAAATTGTTCAATTAGTAGTAGAAGCAACTAATACTAAAGCACCTATTGCAAAAATTGCTGATCAAGTAAGTAGTTACTTTGTACCAGCAATTATTGGAATAGCTCTTCTTACTTTAATTGGTTATCTTGTATTAGGATTCTCTTTTCAAGAATCTTTGATCTCTTTTGTTACTGTTTTAGTCGTAGCATGTCCTTGTGCTTTGGGATTAGCAACTCCTTTAGCAATCGTTATTAGTGAAGGAATTTGTGCTAAACATGGCATTTTAGTAAAAACGAGTGAAACATTAGAAAATGCTCATAAAGTAGATACCATTGTGTTTGATAAAACAGGAACATTAACTTATGGTAATCTAAAAATTTCCCAAATATTTAATTATAGTAATTATCAGGAAGAAGAACTAATTAAATTAGTAGCAAGTATGGAAGAAAAATCTACTCATCCCATTAGCAAGACTTTTATTAATTACGCAAAGGATAAACAATTAAAACTTTATGCAGTATCAAATTATCAAAATTTAGAAGGAATTGGTTTAAGTGGAAATATTCATCATAAAAAAATTTATGTAGGAAATAACAAATTATTTTCTAAATTAAACTTAAAGAATAATCATTTAGAAGATGAAAAAAAGTTAACAAGCTTAGGAAACAGTCTTGTTTATGTAATAGTTGAAAAAAAAGTTATTGGTCTAATTGGTGTAAAAGATATTGAACGTGTAAGTGCTAAAAGGACAATTTTAAAATTAAATCATTTAGGAAAAGAAGTAATTATGTTAACAGGAGATAATGAACAAACTGCTAAAATGATTGCTGAAGCACTTGGAATAAGTACTGTTATTGCTAATGTTTTACCGAAAGAGAAAACTAAAGTGATTAAAGAACTCATGAAAAATGGTAAAAATGTAATGATGGTAGGAGATGGTATTAATGATGCACCGAGTCTTGCTACAGCGAATATTGGCGTAAGTATCAACAGTGGAACTGATATCGCAACTGATTCTTCTGATGTTATTTTAATGAATGACAATTTAGAAAAAATCATTCATTTAATAGACATCAGTAAAAAGACAACTCGTAACATCAAACAAAACTTATTTTGGGCATTTTTTTATAACGTTGGGATGATTCCACTGGCGATGGGATTTTTCAAACCGTTTTCAATTACCATGAATCCAATGGTAGCGGGATTTGCTATGACCATGAGTAGTTTAACTGTCGTTTTTAATGCACTAAGATTAAAAAATTGGAAGGAAAAAAGGGATGAAACAACAACTTAACAAAAAAGAAATCTTCTTCAAAGTCTAACTTATTTTTTCTAGACTAGCGTATAATGTATCAGTAATCACACTAGCATAATTTTCTTTTAATATTAAAAACTTTTGTTCGTGACTTTTGTTCGTATTTTTAATTTTTTTAACTTTTTTTCTAAAAT
>CAYOCA010000122.1:0-3086 GCA_964402345.1 uncultured Muribaculaceae bacterium
AAAAATAGAATAAAATTCTTTGCTATTCATTATAAAGTGTGTTATAATACCATTTGAGCGAGAGCTCCTTACCTAAACAATTAGGTCGTATTAGTCCATAAGGAGGTGTATAAAATGAATAAATATGAAATTATGTTTATTGTAAGACCAGATATTGATGAAGATTTAAGAAAAAAAACAGTTGCTTCTTTAGAAAAAGTTTTAACTGATTATAAGTCTACTATCACATTATCGAAAGAATTAGGTCAAAAAGAATTTGCCTATGAAATTAAGAAAATGAAATCTGGATACTACTATTTATACAATATTGAAACTTCTAGCGAAGAACTTGTTAAGGAATTTAACCGTGTCGCTAGAATTGATGAAAATGTTGTAAGACATTTAGTATTAAAGATAGAAGATTAGGAGAGTAGTAATATGAATAAAGCAATACTAATCGGAAGATTAACTAGAGATCCTGAATTAAGATATACAAGCTCTAACCGAGCAGTATGTCAATTTACAGTAGCAATCGATCGACCTTTTACTAACCAAGCTTCTGGACAAAGAGAAGCAGATTTTATTAATGTAGTTGCCTGGGATAAAACGGGGGAAAATGTTGGAAAATACATGACTAAAGGAAGGCTTGTTGCTGTAGAAGGAAGAATACAAACAAGAAATTATGATAATAGTGAAGGTAGAAAAGTATATGTCACTGAGGTAGTTGCAAGTAATGTTCAATTTTTAGAGTCTAAAAATGCTGCCCCAAACCCAATGAATGGATTTGATTCTATGCCAGAACCACCAGTAGAAAAAACACCATATGATTTTGGTGAGACATCATCTAGTAGTTCTAACAATCAAACTAGTAGTCAAACGCCATCTACTCCAACTATGAATGTCGAAGATGAAAAAGATCCTTTTGCTTCATTTGGAGAACAAGTAGAAATCAGTGATAATGATTTACCTTTCTAAAAAAAGGAGGAGAAACAATGGCAGAATTTCGTAAAAAAAGAAAAAAAATATGTCATATGTGTGCTGGAAAACCAGTTAATTATAAAGATGTAAATATCATTTCAAAATATATTAACGATAGTGGTAAGATTTTACCAAGAAGATTTACTGGTACATGTGCTAAACATCAAAGAGAAGTTGCAAAACAAGTTAAATTAGCAAGATTTATGGGATTTGTTCCGTTTTGTAAATAACAATTAAAGTAAGGTGATTTCCTTATTTTTTTTTATAAAAAGTTAAAGAATTAGTAATAGAAAAGTTCTTTTTATGTTAAAATAAAGAAAAGAAAGGGGAAAGAAATGAAGGAGTGTACTATAATTTATAATCCTTATTCTGGAAATAAAAAAGTAAAAAAATATTTATCAGAAATAGAACTTTATTTAAAACGCAAAGGCTATCATGCGACAATAATGGTTACAAAATATAAAGGTCATGCGACCGAAATTGTCGAAAATCTTTCTAAGTCAGATTTAGTTATGTCTTTTGGAGGAGATGGGACTTTTAATGAGGTTGTAACTGGAAATTTTAGAAGAAAAGAAAAACTATTATTAACTCATATTCCTGTTGGTACTACAAATGATATAGGAGCAATGTTAGGATATACTAAAGATATTATGGAAAATGTCAAACTATCTTTAAATGGTGTTGTAAAGGATTTTGATATTGGTATGATTAATAATCATCCGTTTATTTATGTAGCGGGGTTTGGAAAATATACAAATATTTCTTATCAAACTCCAAGAAAATCTAAAAAAAGGTTTGGACATTTTGCTTATATTAAAGAAGGTATTAAAACTTTTTTTCAAAAAACAAAGTTATATGATGTAACTTATGAAATAGATAATGAAACATATCGAGGACTATTTTCTTGTATTTTAGTATCGAATGCTAATCATATTGCTGGAGTAAAGAATGTTTATAAAGATGTTAAATTAGATGATAATCAATTTGAAATAATCTTTTGTACAATTAAGAAAAAGAAAGATATTTTTAAAAGTCTCTATTTTTTAACTCTTTATGATCCAAGTAAAGTACCAGGTCTTTATTTTTATAGAACCAATAATTTGAAAATAAAAATTAATAATGCTGATTATGAGGATTGGTGTATTGATGGTGAAAAATTAGAAAAATCTTTAAATAATAGATATAATATTCATATATCATCTCAAAATAAGATTTTAGTTCCTAAAAAGAATGCTTTAAAATTATTTGAAAAATAATCAAACATTCTTTTCTATAAAATTTTTAACTATTTTTTAATTTTGTTTTTAAAATTTTTTCCATTGCAGGAAGTCCATATTCTTCATTATAATAATTTGGATACTCCATTAAATGTGCGAGTGCAATTTTTGCTGTCATGATTAAATCATTATTTGTCACATTAGTGGTAGGATTAATAAAACCATGTTCTAATTCCATATTTAATCCTATTATAAAATCTTTTATGGAAAATTTATTAAAAGTAATTCCTAATTCATCTGCTACTGTAACAGCATCTTCTAGAGTAAACATATTAATCACCAGTAAATAATATGTTATTAAATTTATTTTTATGATAAACTTAAAATACAAGAAAGGTAAGTGTTGTATATGGAAGAAGTAAATAAACAAAGGACTGATTATCTAACATGGGATGAATACTTTATGGGGATTGCTTTCTTATCTTCTTTGAGAAGTAAGGATCCTTCTACTCAAGTAGGTGCATGTATCGTTAGCGAGGACAATAGGATATTATCTATCGGTTATAATGGAGCACCAAATGGTTTTGAGGATAAATTTTTTCCGTGGAGTCGAGAGGGAGACTTTTTGAATACTAAATACCCATTTGTTTGTCATGCAGAGTTAAATGCAATTTCTAATTTTAGAGGAAATAATAAAGATTTGGTTGGTGCTAAGTTATATGTTACACTATTTCCCTGTAATGAATGTACAAAATTAGTAATTCAAAATGGAATTAAAGAAATTATTTATCTATCAGATAAGTATAAAGATACTGAAGGAACAAAAGCATCAAAAATAATGTTAGAGGAATGCGGTGTAAAGTATACTGAATATCCAAAAGAAAAGAGAAAAATATTATCATTAAATTTGAA
>CAYOCA010000123.1:0-3072 GCA_964402345.1 uncultured Muribaculaceae bacterium
CTTACTTTAAATAAAGATATTGATATTGAAGTTCGTGGGGAAATTTATATGAGTAAAGATACTTTAAAGAAGATAAATGAAGAAAGAGAACATAAGGGATTATCACTTTTACAAAATTGTCGCAATGCCGCTTCTGGATCAATAAAATTATTAGATAGTAAGGAAGTTGCTAAAAGAAATTTAGAGTGTTTTATTTATCATTTACCTAATCCTCTAGATTATGGGATTAAGACTCATGAAGAGGCTCTAAATTTTATGAAAAAACTTGGGTTTAGAACCAATCCTAATAATCGTTTAGTAGATAATATTGATGGTATTATGAATTTTATTCATGAAAAAGGGGAAATTCGTTCTGGTATTCCTTATGATATTGATGGGGTAGTAGTAAAAGTAAATGATATTTTGATGCAAAATAGATTAGGGTTTACGTCTAAATATCCCAAATGGTGTATAGCTTATAAATTTCCAGCAACCGTAACTTATACAAAATTAATTGATATTTTATTTACGGTTGGTAGAACTGGACAAATTACTCCTAATGCTGTTTTAGAACCAGTTATTGTTCAAGGATCAACAATTAAAAGAGCAACACTACATAATGAAGATAATATTTTATCTAAAGATATAAGAATAGGAGATATTGTCTCTATTTATAAAGCAGGAGATGTTATTCCAGCAGTAGGTGTTCCATTATTAGAAAGAAGAACGGGAGAAGAGTTACCTTTTAAAATGATTGATTGTTGTCCAATCTGTGGGACAAAGATTATTAGAAAAGGAGAAGAAGTTGGTTATTTTTGTCCAAATGTTGAGTGTCCAGCGAGAAATGTTGAAACACTAATTCATTATGCTAGTAAAGAAGCGATGAATATTGAGGGACTCGGTGACAGTATTATGGAAGATTTGTATAATTATGGGTATATTAAGGATATTAGTGATATTTATCAGTTAAAAAATTATAAAAATGAATTAGAACAATTAGAAGGATATGGAAAAAAATCAGTAGAAAATTTATTTAAAAGTATTGAAAATAGTAAAAAGAATAGTTTAGAAAAATTGTTATTTGGTTTAGGTATTAAACAAGTGGGAAGTAAAACTGCAAAAATTCTTAGTAAAAGGTATAAGAATTTAGATGAAGTAATGAAAGTATCTTATGATGATTTAATTGCTATTCCTGATATTGGTCCAATTATCGCGATGAATATTGTAAATTATTTTAAAGATGAATCTAATCAAGAAATGATTAGAAAATTAAAAAACTATGGTGTTAATATGCAATATATTGAATCTAATACTAAAAAAATAGATGATAATTTTAATAGCAAAACTTTTGTTTTAACAGGTACTTTAAATCGAGTTACAAGAGATCAGGCGAGTAAATTAATTGAAGATAGGGGAGGAAAGGTAACTAATTCTGTTACTAAAAAAACGAGTGTAGTTATTGTTGGAGATAATCCAGGTAGTAAGTATACTAAAGCAGTTACTTTAGGAATTGAAATTTGGGAAGAAGATAAGTTTATGGAATTATTGGGAAATATTGACTAGAAGTATTTATAAAAAAAACAGTTTTTGCTGTTTTTTTTATGTATCTATATTTTCTAAATTAAATTCTAATGAGTATGCTGTAGTTAAATCTTCAAGTACAGTACTGGTTGTGAAATATTCTTCATTTGGTAAAAAATCATGATTGATAGTTAATTCAATGATTGATAGAATGTTTTCATCTTTATCCTTTATAGAAATTTTATATTGGTCAAGATGAATTGTCTCCTTAGTCTGATTGATAATAGAAAAGGAAAGGAAAGAAACCTCACCATTAAATGTGCAATTAATATTTGTAAAAGAAAGCCCATCAATGTTTTTATCTTCAATAAAGTTAGCATTTGTATTATACGTCAATTCTTCTTGTTCATTATTAGTATCTTTATTCCTTTTACTTTTAATGTTAACAATAACACTAATACCAATGAAAATTATAATGAGAATAATTAAAATAATAATTAATATAGCTTTTTTTTTATTCATTATTAACCCTTCTTTCATTTTTTTAGTTAGAATGACAGGTAGTAGATGCTGTAATTCCAACTGAACCACACATATCGAATGCTGTGTTAAAACCTGAGGTACTGAAATTGTAATTGGAATATTCACTTGAATTACCAGCTATATCTGTAATTACAATTTTATAACCATTTGGAGAATATGTAGTACCGTTTTTCTTTTTTATCCACCAAATACCTTCATTACTAACTAAAGATCCATTTCGATATGCCGTACTCGAATCAATTATAGTACTGCCTTGATATTGATCAATTTTTACAGTGTTAATACCAGAAACCAAATCTTTAACACCAAATCCCCATCTTGCAAGATATGTATATCCAGTACTAGCTTCTTGAGCTTTATAATTAGAGGCATTACTATTAGATTTTTTTTCTTTTAAGCAAAATCTTTGATATTTACTATTATATTGAATATAATAACATATAAATGGCAAAGTTGAATCTACTTTTATTGTATTATTGCAATAAGCCTCAACGCCACTTTTTGATTTTACATATCCATAGTATGTTGTTCCTGATGTTTCTGCAGTAATAGAATCAGAGACAGTCATATTAGTTGGTACTGAAGTACTAGTTGATAGACCATAAGATGATAATTCGCTAGAATTAATTGAATAATTGAGGGTGACTGTTCCTGTACTTCTATACCATCCATTCGTACCTACGGTACCAGAATAGGCAACTGAACAAGTCAACCAGTGGGCATATATTGTTGCATTTCCAGTAACTTTTGTGGATGATGATACTTGACTTCCACCACTAGCAGATGTGTACCACCCACTAAAGGCATAACCAGTTCTTGAAGGTGTACATAAAGTTCCATAAGTTGAATCATAAGTGATTGATTTAGTACTAGGACTACAAGCATTTCCTCCATTTGAGTTATAGGTCAAAGTATAAGTATTTGCTGTCCAATGAGCATATATAGTAACATTTCCAGTAACTTTCGTGGATGTGGATACTTGACTTCCACCACTAGCTGCAGTAAACCAACCACTAAAGGTATAACCAG
>CAYOCA010000124.1:0-3067 GCA_964402345.1 uncultured Muribaculaceae bacterium
GCAAATATTCGAATGGTAGATTGTGTCGGTTATGTGATAGATGCTGCAAAAGGTTATGAAGATGATAATGGTCCTAGAATGGTAATGACACCATGGTATAGTGATCCAATTCCCTTTGTCGAGGCAGCGGAAATTGGAACAGAAAAAGTTATTAAGGAACATTCTACTATTGGTATTGTCGTGACAACGGATGGTTCTATTGGAGAAATTCCGAGAAATGAATATGTTCAAGCTGAAGAAACTGTAGTGAATGAGTTAAAGAGTATTGGAAAACCATTTATTGTTGTATTAAATTCTGTTCATCCTATGTTACCGGAAACTGAAAAATTAGCGGAGAATTTAAAAGAAAATTATGGAGTTCCTGTTATTCCAATTAGTGTTGAAAATATGCAAGAAAGAGAAATGTATGGGATATTGAAAGAGGCTTTATATGAATTTCCAATTGAAGAGGTTAAAGTTAATATGCCAGAGTGGATTGCAATATTGAATCATAATCATTATTTGAAACAGGAATATATTAATAAGATTAGAGAAAGTGTAGTAGAGATTAATAAACTAAAAGATATTGATAATATTACCTTAGGATTTAAAGATAGTGAATATATTGAAAAATCATATATTTCTAATGTGGATACTTCTTTAGGTGAGGTTACTATTCAATTAGATGCTCCCAATGGGTTATATAATCAAATTTTAAATGATATTATTGGAGTAGATATATCTTCTAAAGCAAAAATGTTAGAGATGTTTCAAGAATTAAATGAGGCAAAGACTGCTTATGATCAAATTAAAGGAGCTTTAAAGATGGTTAAACAGACTGGTTATGGAATTGCATCGCCTACGCTTGCTGATATGAAATTAGAAACTCCAGAGATTATTAAACAAGGACCTCGATATGGAATTAAACTTAAGGCAAAAGCACCATCTATTCATATGATTAAGGTGGATGTGGAATCAACGTTTGAACCAATTATTGGAAGTGAACTGCAAAGTAAGGAACTTATAGATTATTTAACCAAAGATACGAATAGTGAAAATATATGGAAAAGTGAAATTTTTGGTAGAAGTCTAGATGTAATTGTTCAAGAGGGAATTCAAGCTAAATTATCGATGATGCCAGACAATATTCGTTACAAATTGGGAAATACTTTAACAAAGGTAATTAACAAAGGATCTAATAATATGATTGCAATAGTATTATAAAAACTAGCAAGTAGTATGAATCTTTATTTTAAAGACTCATATCTTGCTATTTTTTTAATAGAGAAAACAAAAATCAACCAGCCCTGATAAAACTAGTTGATTCGAGTTTAGAAAAAAATTGAATTGTTTTCTAATAATCTGTATTACCTATTAATATAAAATTAATAAATAATACAATTATTGAAAAACTTTAATAAACATTATCAGTGTCTATTTCAATCTCTTATCTTTTAAGTTTTCCTTTCTTAAAACAATTGTTTTGCTTAGAGGTGATAAGAATTATAGTCAATAACTTTTTCTTCCATTTCAGAAGGATATACAAACATATCCTTATCTATCAAGAAAATTTTTACTATTATCAACAAAGGGTAAAAATAAATTACCAATTTAGAATATGAATATTATTCATCATAATATTTATATCTATAAATAACAGTAAAACTTATATAAATAAGTTACTTAATAAATAAGTTGCTTGATACCTTTTATCTAAGCATCTATATTGTATCAAACATTCTTTAATTTGTCAACAATTTTTTTACAAATTTTTTTACAAATTTTTTATATTGAAAACTTATAGTTAAATAAAGGTCATTTTGATTATCTTTTCTAATAAATCACTTGATTTCTTATAAGTTTCATGTTATCTTTATGGTGTAAGCATAGAAGAAAAAACATGATGCTTATTTAGAATTATGGAGGTATAAAAAATGACAAAAGCTGAATTAGTAGAATTTATTGCAGAAAATGCAGATTTAACCAAGGCTGATGCTAGTAGAGCATTAGAAGCTGTAACTGAAGGAATTATAGAAGGACTTAAGAAATCTGGAAAGGTTGCTTTAGTTGGATTTGGTACATTTACTGCTAAAGAAAGAGAAGCACATACAGGACGCAATCCACAAACTGGAGAACCTGTTGAAATTGCTGCTCGTACTGTTCCTGGCTTTAAGGCTGGTAACAAATTAAAAGCTGCTTTGAATTAATATTGGTTCACAATAGCTAAAATAACTATCATTTGTTTGATAGTTATTTTATTTCTCTTTCGATTGAAGTAACGCGACCTAAGATCATATCATTGGAGATAATATTAACATTTAAAGTCGGATATTTAGGGTTCATAGCTTGAAGAATGATTCCTTTGGGATAACGGTATAATCTTCTTATCGATAATATATTATTCTTTACAGCAATAATGATATCATCTCCTGTTTTATAATCGTCTTGTTTTTGAAAATAGATTTTATCATTTTTATAATAAACTGGCATCATAGAGTCATCTGTTACTTTCATGCAAAGACTACTTTTATTGTTGGGTGCTTCATAAAAAGCATTTTTATAAGTATTAATCAATTTTTCAGTTTGAGGAGTTAAATCTTTATCTTCTCTTAGGCTACTAACATATTCTTTGATAATCTTTTTTTCAAGTAATTTTTTTTCTTCTTCAGTAATCGGTGCTTCTTTAAATACTTCACTGTCTATATTAAACACTCTACATATTTCAAATAAGATATCATAGGGAATATTTAATTTTCCAGTTTCATATTTATGTAATGTTTGTCTATTTTTTTTATTGTTAATGGCTTTGGATAAATCTTCTAGAGAATAATTGTACTTTTCTCTAGAAGTTTTCATTATTTTACTTACAAGTGGTTTTAATTCATCACTTACTAATTCTTGTTTTCTTGTTCTCATATTATTACTTCCTTACTTCTTCTTTTATATATTTTGAAATATATATATCAATGGTTCCTAATGTACCAATTATTAGACTTATAAGATATCTTATCATAATCATTTTAATAATGTCAATTGGTTCTTTTAAAATCGCATAGGCAATTAATTCAAAGAGAATAGCTGCAATAAA
>CAYOCA010000125.1:0-3059 GCA_964402345.1 uncultured Muribaculaceae bacterium
TATCAATTCCATTCTCTTGTTTTTCGATATTTAAGGCTTTAATGGCATCTTCAGCAATATTTCGGAAGATTGGTGCAGCGACGGTTGCTCTTATAAAAGTCATGTATTTTTTTTATTGATTCAAGTTCTTATTTTATAATAAATATATAAATTTTTCTCCTCATCAATTTCAATTTTATCAACAATTTGTGATAAAAGTTCCCTATCTATATTTTTTAAAGATAAAAATTCTTTTACAATAGTTGTGTATTTAGAATCATTATTTAATGACCTATTTTCAATTTGCGTTAAATTTTTTTCTAAATTATTTATATCATCATTAATCATAACCAATTGTGTATCTAATTTTTCTTTAAATTTTAAATACATTTCTTGATTAATTGTTCCAGATAATTTATCATCATACAAATTATCTATTTTATTGTTGATGATATTTAATTCTCTATTTTTCTTCTCAATATTAATTTCAATATCCTTTTTTAATAAAGAAAGACTATCATTGTTTTTTAATACGTTTGCGAGTAAATCTAGTCTAACATACTTTTTACACATCTTTCTTATTTCGTCTAAAACTTTTTCTTCTAGTACATTATAATGAATATTGTGTGGTGAACAAACATGATATTGATACATGTTTTTATTATAACTACATCTACAAAAATAGTATTCTTTTATTTCACCACTTTTTCTTTTCCATGTTCCCTTAACAATAGAAATTTGATGACCACATTCCTTACACCAACAAAATCCCCTTAATAGGTGTACTTGACTGTATTTTTCTTTTCTTTTGTTTTTATCCCATATTTTTTGTACTCTATCAAAAGTTTCTTGATCCACAATAGCAGGACAACTATTATATTTAATAATCCATTCACTTGGTTTTAATTTTACTTTTTTTTTACTAGATATATTTTTAGCTTTTGATTTATGTTGCGTTAGGTGTCCAGCATAAGTAGGATTATGTAACATATCGCTTATTGTTTTTGTAGTCCAGATTCCATAATGTGCTGATTTTAGTCCTCTATTCATTGGTCTATATTCACTAGGAATTTTTATTCCTCTTTCTGTAAGTTTATAAGCAATAGACTTTAAACCATTTCCAGCTAAAAATTCTTTAAAAATTAACCTAACAATATCAGCGGCATATGGATCAATTATTAACTTATGTTTGTCATTAGGATCTTTTATATATCCATATGGAGCTCTTCCTCCACTAAACAAACCATTTTTAGCGTTATTTTCAAATGTTTTTCTAACCTTCTTCGATGTACTTTTTACATGAAATTCATTAAAAATACTAGGTAATAATAATTTATCTGTGTCTGTATCAATGGTATTATCAAAATTTTCGAGTAAAGAAATAAATCTAACATTTTCTTCATAAAAAAATTCATCAACATAATAAGAAATTAAAGAATTTTTTCTGGCGAGTCTAGAACAATCTTTTACAATAACACAATTTATTTTTTTTCTATCTATATCTTTCATTAATTTATTTAGTTCTGGTCTTAAATTATTCATACCTGTATAACCATCATCTATATATTCAAATACTTCAACATTAGCATAAAAATTGTTCTTTATGTAATCTTTTAATATTCTTCTTTGATTTGTAATACTTAGGCTTTCATCTTGTACATCATCATCTTTTGACAATCTTAAATATATGGCTATAAAATATTCTTCACATATTGATATCATTTTTATAGTTAACCTCCAATGTAAACAAATTTATACTAATTAAATCAATAAGTAATTTATTTATTAAATAAACAAGATTAAAATTTATGATGATAGTATCTAATTAAATTTTTTTCCATAACATTTTGTATAGTTTCACCTAATGAATTATAAAATATTTCAACTTTATTTATTTTCATAATACCCTCCTATTTATAATTAATAATATTAAGAAAAGATAAAAAAAATCATAAATTTATTATGACAATTTTTTAAATAAATAATGAGAAAAATATTTATCAAGGAAGAATGTTATAGTAAAAACTTTATATTCATTTATTTTCTAATTTATTCAAAATAATAAGGATTTGAACTAGTACCATCTCCTAAAATTGTTCTACTTCCATCTACGGTAATTACAGGTCTTATACCATAACTATTTGTTATAGTATTTACATTTGGCCAATCTCTTATTCCTCCATTAGCATAAACAAAGAATACTCCAACTTTAGCTTGACTAGAATCATAATATCCTGGTGACATTGTCCAATAGTTAGTAGATATTCCACTGTCATTTAAGAAGAATGTTGTATTTGATACATTGAATGCTCCACCAGCAAAAACAAATTCATCCGCAGTTATTAGACCAACTTTTTCAACGATTTGATCTTCTGTTTCACAACTAAAATCAGGATCGTATAAAGCTGTATCAGCACCTACTTTATGATATGAACCAAAGTAATATACTGATGAATTAGTACCTGAACTAGTAGCATTTCCTCCGGTTGTATCTTGACAAAAAATGGAATCTACAACATAATCTGCATAACTAGTATTACCTATATTATTATTGTACCATCCTCTTAAGGTAGTAGTGGAAGTATCAGTTAAGTAGCCATACAAGGGACTATTATCAGTTGTACTAGATGGATCAATAATTAATTTAGATAATGTAATAGCGTCTTCTAGAGTAGAAGCAGAATTACTTGTTTTAAATTGTGCGGTAGCATCACTTCCATTAGAGGTAACTAAGGTGTTTAATATTAGTCTTATATTACTACTTTCATCTATTCTAAGTATTCGCCAAGTAAAGCCTGCAAATGAGAAATAATTATTATCTACTTTTCCTCTATAATAAAATGTTGTTTCCCCATTTAAACCTACTTCTGAATATATTCCTCCAGTAGAGGTATCTGTTTGGGAATAATCTACTTCGGTTGGTGTTTCGGTATAACCATCAGATAATATTTCATATTTAGCTTTATCTTCTAAAGTTAAATCTATTGTATCGATTAAATTATCTTTATAAGAACCACTTTTTTCTACCTGTGCCATAACACTTACGGTAGGATTAGTTCCAATAGCATTGGCATTATCTC
>CAYOCA010000126.1:0-3050 GCA_964402345.1 uncultured Muribaculaceae bacterium
GCTTTATCTTTTTCTCCTCGTATAACAAATATTTTTGCTAATTGATAATAAGCTTTTGCTTCTAATTCTTCAGACATTAGACACTCTTCAAAAAACTTTTCTGCTGCATCTAAGTCTTTTTCTATTAAAGCAATCTGTCCTAGATTATAGTAAGCCGAATATAACTTATGATTAATTTCAGCTGCTTTTTCATAACATTCTTTAGCACTGGCAAAATCATTTAATCTAGTATACGCTATTCCTAAACTATAGTACAATTCAAAATCGAACGGCTTATGTTTTAAAGCATCTGTATAGACCGAAACTGCTTCTTTAAATCTTTCCTGCTCACAAAGAAGCTCTCCTAATAAATATGATGCATCATAGTAATCTGGTTTATTTTTTAATAAATTATTTAGCATTGTAATTGCTTCATCTTTTTTATCTAATTCATTTAAAAGTTCTGCTATTCTATAATATGAATTATAATCTTGTTTATTTATGTCTATTGCTGTTACATATTCATCAATTGCTCTTCTCATTCCACCATCTTTTTCATAAATTTGTGCTAGTAATAAATGTCCTTTATATGATTCATATTTATCAACTAAATTTAAAAGTATTGTTTTAGCAGCTTTATTATCATCAATTTTAATTAATATTCTAGCTATAATTAAAGATATAATTTCAGAAATATTATATCCAACTGTTTCTATCATAATAATTCCAATAGGAATGATCACAGATAATAAATATATTATAGTTTTTATTCCTGTACTTGAAAATTCTTTAATAATAATTTCAGCAAAATTTAATGCAATTCCTATTGCCTGTAAGATTAAAAAAAATATATAATTTGTATCATTTCTTTTAATTAACTTTGCAAAAATAATAATAAATAAAGAAAATGCTAATATATTAAATATCATTTTTTCGATTAACATTTTCCTATATCACCTCTCTCAACATCCTTTTTTATCAATACTTGACACATTATATCATATCAACTATTTCAAGACAAGTTTTTACAAAAAATATCATTATAATATTTTTGTATTGACATTAACAAATTCAAATTATACTATATTATATATTTAAAATAGGAGGTATTTATGGCTTTTGATGGAATTGTCACTAAATCAATTGTTTCTGAACTTAATAATAATTTAATTGGTGCTAAGGTGAATAAGGTTTTTGAACCTAATAAAAACGAAGTAATTTTAAGTTTATATAATAGTGGAATTAATTATTCTTTAGATATTAATATTCATCCTGAAAATTACAGAATTAATCTTACAAATTATTCTAAACCTAACCCTTTAAATGCTCTTAATTTTTGTATGCTTCTAAGGAAATATTTAATTGGGTTTAGAATAAAATCTATTTCTAGTTTTGATTTAGAAAGATGTATTGAGATAGTTTTTGAAGGTAATAATGAGCTTAAAGATAATGTTTCTTATAAGTTAATTATAGAACTTATGGGAAGACGTAGTAATATAATTTTTGTCAATCACAAAAATCAAATAATTGACTCTATAAAACATATTGTTACAAAAGACCGCGAAGTATTACCTGCAAGAGAATATGTTTTCCCTAAAAATTTTAAGAAATCTTTTTTAGAATTATTCTCTTTTGATGAATTTTATTCTTTAATTGCAAATGAAGGATATTCTAGTATCTCTTCAATAATTTCTAATACTTTTATTGGCTTTAGTAAACCTTTTGTAAAATCTATTTTAAATGATTTAGATTTATCTGATGATACAAAAGATATAAATGATTTAAAAGAATTTTATGAGTATATAAAAAATATCATTTCGAATTTTGGAACTAATAATATTTGTGCTAAAAAAATTAATGATAATGACTTTACAGTTTCCTGGATAGATACAACTTCTACTGCTAGTAATACATCAATTAATTTCTTTATAGATAATTTTTATCATGAAAAAGAAATAAATGATAATTTTACACATGCTAAATCCGAACTTTCAAAACTTATTTTGTCAAGTCTTAAAAAATGTTCTAAAAAATTGGAAAATATTAATAGAAAATTAAAAGATTGTGACAATATGGATAAATATAAATTATATGGAGAACTACTAACAGCTAATTTATATAAATTAAATGGAAATTCTTCCAGTGTGACTTTAGAAAATTATTATGATAATAATTCTTTGATAGAAATTCCTTTAGATAATTCTATATCTGTTAATAAAAATGCTGAAAAATATTTTAAAAAATATAATAAGCTTAAAAATACACTTATAATTATAAGTACTCAAAAAAAAGAAACTGAGCTTGAACTTCAATATATAGAAAGTATTATTTACTCATTAAGTGTAGCTAAGAGCTTAGAAGATGTTTCTGAAATTCATGATGAATTTGTTCAAAATGTATCTATAAAAAAACATTGCTATAAATCTTTAAAAAAGGAAAAAGATAGTGATGATTTTAGAAATAATATTCAAAAAATTTGGGTTAATAATTTTGAAGTATATATTGGAAAAAACAATAAACAAAATGATTATTTGACTTTACATTTTGCTAATAAAGAAGATATTTGGTTTCATGTTCAAGATGCACATGGTTCTCATGTTATTCTAAAAACAAACGGAAAAATTCCTAATGAAGATACTTTATATAAATGTGCTCTACTTGCTAAACAAAATAGCAAATCTACTTTAAGTAAAAATGTATCTGTTGATTATACTTATATAAAATATGTAAAAAAACATCCTAATAAAAAGTTAGGTATGGTACATTACACAAATTATAAAACAATTATTGTTTAGGGATTATTTTTTTAGATTTAAATTAATAATTTGTTAGAATAAAAAATTTATTTATAAATTTGGTCTCTATTATCTGCTTTTGTTACTAGAATAATAAGTTCATATTGATTTAAACTGTAAATAATTCTATAATCGCCGAACACGAAGTCTATATTTGTTTTTACAACCTACCATTTTCTTTATATCTCCTTGTGGTAGGTTGTAAATTGCTTTATAAATTCTAAATCGCTGATATTTATCTTGTTTTTCTATAAATTTTAAAGCTTTGGGTCTAAT
>CAYOCA010000127.1:0-3032 GCA_964402345.1 uncultured Muribaculaceae bacterium
CAAAATGAAGAAAATTCGACAAACGAGAATGACAATACAAACATTTTAAAAAATATCTAATTTTATTGTAAATTAATCATTTTCTTATTTTTTTACCATAATAAATGAAGAAAGTCCCTATATTTTTAGTAACATACTTGTTTTTTTAAATTCTATCAAAAAGGAAAGAGAACTATTAGAATTTATTTAATTTTCCAACAACCCTTTAATTTATTCCCTAATAAGATAAATATTTTTCATTTTATTTCTAATAGTAAATGCTATTTCTTTATACTTTAAATTCTTACCTTTATTGTATCTTCTTCAGATAATTTTCCAATTAGCAAAGAAGAATTAGGATTATGATTTTTAAGGTTAGTTTTTATTCTAGATTCATCATAATTAGCATAACAATATTTACAAAGATGATTACACGTATTGTAAACACCTATATCCACCATTTCCACACAATTACAATTTTTCCCTTTTCTAGCTTTCCAACTTTTAAAATTACATTTCCCCGTAAGTCGATAAATTAATTCATGAGATACACAATCTCCCTTTATAAATCCATATTCCACTAAGTTTCTTTCTTCAAAACAAGTTTGCACTGTCATTCCATGTTCTTTAGCACTTTTACTAAAAAATAATCCTATCTTTCTATAATCTTCTTCTGTAAAATCTTTTCTATTTAAAATAGAAGCATTTTTTCTAACATTTTTATAGTCATCAATAAAAGAAATAATGATTGTTTTTACAGATCCATCTAATAAAGTACATAATCTATCAAATGCTTTAAGGTGATAATTTAAAGAATACGTATCACTTAAAAATACTGGGTCATAACGAACCATAACCTGTTTACTTCCAATCATATCAGAAATCTTCTTAATAGACTCAAGAACTTCCTTTTTAGATGGAACATTAGGTTCAATATCTTTTTTATATGGTGTTAACGTAATTTGAAAAATAATTGGTTTATTAATTTCACTTAAATATTTTAAAATAGGTGTTGGATTTTTAGTGCAAAAAACTATAGCATCTACATCTTTAAAATAAATTCGGCTAACTTGTGTTGGATAAAAAGGATTTCTGACATCAACAAATCCTTCTCTGTATCGGTTTATAAACCATTTTGAATAAAAAGCAACAATATCTGTTCGACCACTTACATTTAAAATCATGCTATCCCTCACTTATCTTTTTATAAATCTATAATCCTTATTAACACCCACTGTATCTAATATATAATTAACAAAATCCAAAACATAAAAATACCTTCTATCATTAGCAATACACCACGAATAAAAAATATCGTCATTCTGATTTAACTTTAATTCTACACTAAAACCATCAAGCCCTGAAATATCATTTTTAGCACTACCTATATTATCAACAACCATTTTATCAATAGTCTTTCTTACATAATCTTGACTAGCAAATTCCATTGTTCTAAGATAAGTACTACAGTATTCCTCTTGAAACTCTTGCTTGTTTGCTATTTCTTCAAGGGTGATACAACTACCTTCAGTATGATATTTTTTTGCTAACTTTATAAACTCAATAGGTTTTATAAATAAATAATAAAGTACTAACTTACCATTTTCTTCAATAATGAAGAAAAAACACCTTTTAGATTCAATATTTGATATATAAAAAGAACATCTAATATTTTTATTCAACAAATTAGGTGTGTCAAACCCAAAGAAATAATTATTACTTTTCATGTAACACCTCTTTTTCAACATACCAATATTTTAATAACAATCAATATTAATCTTTTAATTTATAGAATTATATCATTATTGTTCCTTATTGTAATCGCTACAATTTACTTTTTTATTTTAACAGCTGTTCCATATGCAATGATTTCTGCCGCTCCATTCATGACGCTAGAAGAACCATATCTAACATTAATGATCGCGTCTGCTCCTAAAGACTTAGCATCATCTACCATTCTTTTAGTCGCCATTTGCCTTGCTGTAGCAATCATTTCTGTGTATCCTACAATTTCTCCTCCAACAATAGTTTTCATACCTGCCATAAAATCTCTTCCAATATTTTTAGATTGAACAATCTGTCCTTTGACAATTCCTAATGCTTCTGTAATTTCCTCACCTGGAATATAATCAATATTTACTAGCTTCATCTTCTTCTCCTCCTTTAATTTCTTTTATTCTAACAATTAAATTATAAATTATACCAACAATTAGGAATACTAATATTACCATGATGAACATATAGAGTATCCATGGTATTTTTTCTTCTTCTATAAATTGAAAATAGGTAATCATTCCACTAATAAAAATAAATAATAAACTAAATAGAAAACTCGATAATATTGCCCCTAATATTTTTCTTTTCTTACTCATTTTTACATTTCTCATCGTAAATCCTTCCTTGTTTAATCTGTTTACTTCCTGAAAATATTCTGTAATATCTATATTTTGATACGTTTCGTTTGAAGAAATTATTTTTAAACATAATTCTTTAATTTTTTGATACTTCTTTTCTTCTGTTTCTATTTTTTTAATTCTTTCTTTCATACAATCTTGTAAGGTTAAAGTTTTATCATGCAACCTTTTTAAATCTCTAATAGGAACATCTAATTCTCGTAAAAATTTAATTGTTCTTAAAATTTGGATATCTTCTTCTGTATAAATTCGATAACCATTTTCATGATTTCTTTTTGGTGTTAATAGACCATTTTCTTCATAATAACGAATGCTTTTCTTCGAAAGTCCAACAATATGCTCTACCTCATTAATAAACATACTTTCCTCCTTCCATAAATTAACTTTAATCTATTCCCCAGGGTGAAAGTCAAGACATTTTGTTCATTTTTTCTAAAATTTATTACAACATAAAAATTTATCTTTCTAAGAAATAAAATCAAGTATGTAAATATCATAAAATAACTTTGTAAATATTCTAAATAACTTTTAAAGAAGAAGTAAAAGTAAAAATCAATAATAAAACCCTTGAATTTCAAGGGATAAATTTCTTTATGGCGTCCCCGATTGGAATCGAACCAACGACCTATCGCTTAGGAG
>CAYOCA010000128.1:0-3024 GCA_964402345.1 uncultured Muribaculaceae bacterium
ATTATTATCAGCAGCAGTTTGAGAAGTTATCCAGTAATCAAACAAATTAATAACAGTACTGTTTGGTGAAATGGTATTATCTAACGTTGTATAAGTATTATTACCATATCTAACAGATGCCGTAATACCTGGTAATATCTGAAAGTAAAAACCAACAATCAAAAGTATAATAACAGACAATACTATAGAAATTTTCTTAAACTTATTCAATTTTAATTTAGTAAGTATTTTTTTCATTTCAATTCACTTCTTTTCATATTATTTTATTAATATGATGAGGAATTTAGAAGTTTTATTTTTTCCAAAGGCCAAATTCTTAATATTATTTTACCTTTAATTTGTTCTTCATAAATACAACCAATTTGTGTGCTTCTTGAATCTAAAGAAACACTTCGATTATCCCCCATCACGAATATACGAGATTCAGGTACTTGATAAGGAAATTCCATATCAGTATTACCTAAATCAAATGTATCAATATATGGCTCATCTAATTTAATGCCGTTTATATAAACAATACCTTTATCATCTATATTAACTATATCTCCTGGTCCTGCAATATATCTTTTAATTAATATTTTGTTATTGTACGTAAATGCTATAATATCTCCTTGACTTAAATTGCTTGTTTTAAATGCTACTACTATTTCACCACTTGTTAGATTTGGTTCCATCGAGTTACCATATATTCTAAATATAGGCATAAAATAGTTAGTAAGTAAAACTGATAAAGCTGCTATCACAACTAGAAAGCAAAGACTATTTTTCAATACCTTATCTACATTAATAGTACGATTAGTTCTTTTTAGTTCACTTTCTACTTGTTTAGAGGTAGGAAGAGTTATCTTAATTTCTTTACTTTTTCTTAGGTGTAGTTTTTTTCTTTTTGTTTGTGTTAGTTTTAACCTTTTCATTTCTTACCTTGCTATCTGACTTTAAATCATTCTTGGTATCTTTGATTAATTGTTTACATTTTTCTTTAGTTTTATTTTCTAACTCTTCACATTTTTTCCTAGTGGTTTCAACCATTTTGTCTGCTTTCTTTATAGCGTTCTTATGTTCTTTATCACATTTTTCTTTGATATTGTTGATATATAGATTTGCACTTTCATCTGCTTTGATAAATATATCGTTTAGTTTCAATGATGCTTCCGCTATAGAACCAGAATTTTCTAAAAGAATTTTTTTGCTTTGTAACTCTTTTTTTAATTTGCTTGTTTCTTCTTCTAGTTCTTCAATCTTTTGAGCTTGTTGCAACATTATTTCAAGTAGTTCTACCCTTTTCATTTTTTTTAATTCTTTCTTTTCCACCATAAACACCCTCTTAAAATCTAGTTTTCAGCCGTAAATGAACTTAAAATTTAATTTTCGAGTTAATATTCTAATACCAATCTTGGAAGATGTCAACATATTTTTTTGGAATTTTTGTTTTTTAGGGGAGCATAAAAATGGTTTTAAATATGATTTTAAAGTATTAAAAACTTTCTTATCACAGTAAAAATGACTAATTATATTTTCATTATCATAGCTACAAAATAAAGAAAGATAGATATTATTTTGTAGCTATAATCTTTGTTTCATTTTCTTTTTATATTCTTCACTAGTATTACTATTTCTATAATCAGTCATACCATTTTCATAAATAACATTAAACTCATCAGTTTTATATTCTTCAACTAATATTTGAAGTACAATCTTTTTGAAATTTTTTCCATTTACATAATTTATGAATTTAATAAACTTTTTTAATTTTGAATCAAAATCAACGATAGAAACAAATTCATCAAAACAAGATAAATTTATCCTGTTTTGTGAATTATTAATGTATCTATAACTCTTATAGCATAATAATACCTATATTTTTTTAAATTCTTTTTATCTTTAGTACCTTCAATAGATATATTATGTTTTTATCTTAAATATTTCATTAAAGTATTTGTCATTCTAACTCTCTTTATTTATATCCACCACATTTTTTGCATATAAAAAAAGAGCAAAATAAATCCTATTAATAAGTTTACTAGCCCTTATTTTTTTAAATATATTTAATATTATTTCTAATATTTATGTTTGGTATTCTTTTAACAAGAGTTTTATGTAATTCTGTCTCATCTTCACTAAAATTTAAAAAATGTTGATTATTTTCTTCTTCAAAATTTTTATTTGTTAAACCATAATCTTCTAATAATAACTCATGAAATTTTTTTGTAATTTCTATTTCTTTTTTATCTTCATCAGTTAATTCCCTTTTAGAATCTAATAAATTAAATTTTTCTTCATATGCTTTTACTTTTCTAGCATGTTTAAAATCCCATTGTGGAGCAGATCCACCATAAGTATTAGGAATAGAATAATATGGATTTTTCTCATCATATAATCTATCTAATTCACCCATTACTCGCATCAATTCTGCTTCCCTTTGTTCTTTACTTTCAATTGTTTGAAATAAAGAAATATTTCCTATTTTCATTGTTTTATAACCACTTGGTATTTTTGAACTAAAACCAATAGGACCATCATGATAAACAAAGTCAAATAATTTACAACTTCTTTTTTCACCTAAAGAAGCATATACACTTAATCCTTCAATGCCATCATTATTACCAGATATTGTAAGTTCTGATTCATTTTCTTTAAATAATCTTAAAGCTCTATTATAAATATTATACATTGCTATTCTTTTATATACTTCTAATTCTGATAAAGCAGCTCTATCATTATCCCCAATATAATCTCTAATAACCGAAAATTCCAAATCTATTAAAGAATTCAAATACCTAATCATATAATCAGTTAGAATTCCTTCATATTTTTTTAAAAGTTCCACTAATTCTTCTCTAGTGTTTATTTTATTCCAATTATCATCCATTCGTACTATTTTCAAATTTAAAACCTCCTTATGTCTAGCACCTACATTATAACATGAATTTCAAAAAATTGTTCTAAAATTTCATCTGTTCGCTTGTTTTAATATACTATTCTTATTATATAATTTTTATAGGAACATTTGATGTGAGTGTCGTC
>CAYOCA010000129.1:0-2992 GCA_964402345.1 uncultured Muribaculaceae bacterium
GTACGATTATAAAGTAACATATCTCTTACTTTTTTAATCTATAAATAGCAACATACTTATCTCCATATTTCTTACTTTTAAGCATCTGGTAGTGAGAATCAACTTTTTTAAAATCCATTTCTTGGTATTCCAATACAATGATACCTCCATTATTTAAAATTTCATATTCCTTTATTAAATCTAAAATTTCATTTAGAATCTTATACTGATAAGGAGGGTCTACAAAAATAATGTCAAAGGAAATTCTTTGATTATAAAATTTTTTCAATGCTAACAAATAGTCATTCTGTACCACAACACATTGTTTATCTATTTCAAAAGTATGGATATTCTTTTTAATAATCCCGATACACTCCCGATTAGAATCTACAAAATAACATTTACTAGCACCATTACTAATAGCCTCAATTCCTAAATTACCACTACCTGCAAATAAATCTAACACTACACTATCTTCTATATAATCTTGGATACTACCCATAATACTTTCTTTTACTCGTTCCATCGTCGGTCTTGTACCATTGATGTTATATCCAAGAATATTCCTTCCTTTCAATTTACCACTAATAACCTTCATCTATAGCATCTTCCTTTACCTAACAATTTACGATAACGGTAATTAATATCCATCACAATATGCATTAATTGATTATATTGATCCATGTAACCTTTATAATCTTTATTCTTATATAATCTTCTTTTGATATCTAAAAGAACATATTCATCGTCAGTGCAATTTCCTTCATGAATCAAACTACATAACTCTTTATTCCCTTGAATCTTCTCTCTATACATCTCCATATCACGAATCATATCTGATTCTTCTAATACATCTATTAACTCATAAGTTTTTTTCATGATTTCATTCATAATAATTCTCCCTTTATAAAATTATACAATACCTATTTTAAAACTTCAAGAAAACTTTGTATCATACTAATATTATCCATAGTTCTATTAATCTTATCACTAGTTGTTAATTTATATTTTATTTTCATATCTTCAACAAAAAAACGAAAACTATCTTCATTACGATTTAATTCTTTATACCAATAAGAATTTTCTCTTAAAAACCTTTTTAAATTAATATCATTACTAATTCTAATTTGTATATCGTAACTCATTAATCTTCAAATCTCCTGTAAAGAGGTCTTGGATTATATTCCTTTGCTTGAGAACTCTTTCCTGCAAATAAATCGCCAAATAATCCTAAAGTTTTTTGGAGTGAAGTAATTCCTTCTTGTACCTTATCTACATCTACATTACGAACAACTTTTACTAATTCATCCCAATATCCACCACTACTATGGTTTCCACCACTGCTAGTATGAGTGCCTTTATCACTTTGATCATCATTTAAAAACTTTTCCCATACTTCTTCATCTTCACCATATAGATCATAAATTTCATAAAAATCTTGCCAACTCTTTTCACCCCTCTTAATATAACTAATTAAGAAAGGTTTTTCTTTTACAAAACTTTTAAAATCGCCCATCTTACTGTCCATGCTAATCACCTTCTATTAAATTATATGCTAAAGCTAAAAAAAGAATATAAAAATTAGAAACAATAACTGATTTTTATATTCTATTATTTTTTTAATAGAAATGTCACAGTTTTTGAGTAATCACGGGTATAATTTTTTTTAACAGTATGGTGTTAGATGCTTCTTTTCAAAGTCTTGTTCTATTTCAATTATCGTTATTATTTTTTTGTTAATAAATACTATCAAAATCTTCTTCTAAAAAACTTTATAACAAGGCACTTTATCATTTCAATCATATTCGATACTACATTTTCTTTGATTAAATACAGGTGAACTAATAATAATCTGATATAAAGGAATTTAAATGAACTGTGCCCCTAAAATTTGGACAAAGAAAAAAAGATGGTACCAAAGCATACTAAACAACCATGTTGTATGCTTTTTTTGTGATAACATATTACTGAAAATTGAAATATCTGTTGTAACTGTTCCACAACAAGCAAATTTTACTTATGTTTGAGTTGGTGCTGCTAAATCCAATTCACTATGAATACTTGATTTACCATAAATAATTCTTTTTTTCATAAAAAACTAGTAACATTTGTACTAGATAAACTTAACGAAAGGATTAAAAGTTTATTTTGTATTGTATCAATTTGACCAGAGTTTGCTATTTTAGAGGATAAACAAACATATAAGTTTTTATATCTCTCCATTAAGCAAACTTCACTTATAGGCTTTTCTTGTTTTAATTCACTATCTAAATTATCTATATATATTTCATCAAACGATAACTTAGTATTAGCAAGATAAAAATATAATATTCTAGATAAAGAAACATAGCTATTTCTTGTGTATTAGGAATTTCAAAATAGCTACCATCTACTCTAACTAAAACATAACCATTGAATAATTTAACATTCGCGGAATATTCATTATAAAAATCTCCCAAATTTTTATTTCTAATATCATTATATATTTGACTATTTAGTTTTTATCTTTGTTTTAAAACCACACACTAGTAATATCTGTCATATTTACTATATTTTGAAACTCTTCAATTTCCATTTTTTGATGTTAATCCTTTCTTATTTAAATTATAATATACAGTATTTTCAAAACTCATTTTTCTGGTTCTAGTAAAATTTGTAGAACTTAATTTATGTTTTTCTTTAGCATTTTTATCAGTAACAGTAGATTTTATATTATTTATAAATTTATTAGAATATTTTAACATAATACAACCTCTTATCCTTTTAGTTAAACATAGCAAAAAAAGTACTTCTTGTATAGTACTTTTTCAATATTAGCCTAAGTTAATGACATTGATAACTTTCCGAGGTTTTTCCACTTACTTTACCACATAGAGTTACGTGTATTTTTTGGAATTTAACTTGTTATGCAGTCTTATCCATCTATGTAGCCTTATAATAGGTTTCTGTTCGGTGGTTCTCGATTTTGTTTCACACTTCCTTTAAGCCCTAACATCACTGTTAATGCTTTGTG
>CAYOCA010000130.1:0-2988 GCA_964402345.1 uncultured Muribaculaceae bacterium
TCATTGCATCTACTAATTCTTTTACTTCAAGAATTGTCATTTCTTTTAAAGCACTAATAAATTCATCTTTTGTTAATTTTGCCATAATATTTTCCTCCTTAAATTATATTTTTAATTTTCTTCCTTTTGCTTTGCATATAAATCTAGACAAATTGATAAGTCTTTTACTGTACCAATTAATCCACCTGCCACCATTGTTAATAATCCTTCTCTAGATGGAATTGCTGCATAAGCATTTAATTCTGCTAAAGTTGCAATTTTTCCTTCAACTACTCCAGCTTTTAACTCCAATGCTTCATGATTTTTTGCAAAATCACTTAATATTTTTACGGGAGCAAGTTCATCACTTGAAAAAGATATTGCAGTTGGTCCAGCGAGATAACTATCTAGTTCTAATCCAACTTCTGCAACCGCTCTTTTTGCTAAAGTATTTTTATATACTTTGTAATCTGAACCAGATTCTCTTAAACTTTTTCTAAGCTCTGTAACTTCTGATACTTTTAAGCCGCGTGGATCAAATAATACTATAGATTTTGCATTTTCTAATTTTTCTTTAATTTCAGATACTACTTGCTTTTTTAGCTCTAATTTTTTTGCATTTGCCACTTGTAATAACTCCTTTCCTCTATTCATGCCAGAAAAAATCCCTTGTCTAAATGACGAGGGATAAAAGTTATCTACTTTTTATTCCTCGGTAAGATTTTCAAACTAAACGTCCTTACTGTCTTTGGCATAAATTTCGCATCACGCGTTATATTATATATTAACATTCATTATTTGTCAATGGAATTTAAGTCAATTTTAATTCCTGGACCCATTGTTGATGAAATAGATATATTCTTAACATAGTTTCCTTTAGCGGTTGATGGTTTTGATTTCAAAATTACTTCAATAAAAGTTTTTAAGTTTTCAACTAACTTTTCATCATCAAAACTTGACTTTCCAAATATTCCATGAACATTACCAAAACTATCTGTACGATAATTTACTTTACCTTTTTTGGTTTCTTCAACTGCTTTTTTAACATCTGTTGTTACAGTTCCCGTTTTAGGGTTTGGCATTAATCCTTTTGGTCCTAGTAATTTACCAATTTTACCTATCATTGGCATCATTTCTGGAGTTGCGATGATTACATCAAAATCAAACCAGTTTTCTTTTTCAATTTTAGTAATCATGTCCATATCTCCAACATAATCTGCACCTGCTTCAGTGGCTGCTTTAGCTTGATCTCCTTTTGCTAAAACTAAAATTTTTTTACTTTTACCAGTTCCATGTGGTAATACAACAGCTCCTCTTAGTTGCTGATCTGCTTTCTTTACATCTAGATTTAAGTTCATTGCTACTTCCAAAGTAGAATCAAATTTAGCATTAGATGTCTTTTTTGCTAAACTAACTGCTTCTTCAAGACTGTAACCTTTATTTTTGTCAACCTGTTCTAAATTAGCAATATGTCTTTTACTTTTTTTCATATTTTTACCTCCTTTGTGGTTATTAGCGGACTTATGTTTTATCCTTCCACGTATAGGTAACTTACCTATCAGGAAATTTGATTAATCCTTGATTTCGATACCCATGTTACGTGCTGTTCCTTCTACAATTTTCATTGCTGTTTCAACATCGTAAGCATTTAAATCAGGCATTTTAGTTTCGGCAATTTCTCTAAGTTGTGCAGTAGTAATGCTTGCCACGGTTTCCCCTTTAGTTGTACCTTTTGCAACTTTTGCATATTTCTTAATTAAAAATGCTGCTGGTGGAGTTTTTAATGCTAAGTCGAAAGTCCTATCTTCATAAACAGTAATTTCAACTGGTAAAATATCTCCCATCTTATCTTTAGTTGCATCATTAAATTTAGTACAAAATTCTTGTAAATTAATTCCTGCAGGTCCTAACACTGTTCCAACTGGTGGAGCAGGTGTAGCACGTCCAGCAGGAATTTGTAGTTTAATTTTCTTCGTAATTTCTTTTGCCACGAAAAACACCTCCTATTAATTATAATATTATATTTTTTCGCGAGTGGTTCAAACGGGTTAGAAAAGTATCATTAGGCGTCCGCTTTAATGCCTTTTCTTCTCCTTCCACTTATTAAACCATTTTCTCTGGTTGCGGTTATAATCATAGCATAAAATTATGTTATTTTCAACAGTTTTTTTCTTTTATTTTCAGTTAAATACTTGCAATATCAGCTAAATCTACTTCTACTTTGGTTACTTGACCAAATAAATCGACATTAACATTTAATTTTTGGGTTTTCATATCGACTGTTTCAATTGTTCCTTCCATGTCTTTGAATGGTCCATTTAAAATTTTAACTTTTTTACCTATCTCTAATTCCTTAGTAACATCAATTCTACTTAATCCCATACTACTTAGAATATTATCGACTTCTTGGGGTAATAAAGGAATCGGTTTTGCTCCTTTTCCAGAAGAACCAATGAACCCTGTTACTCCTTGGGTGTTTCTGACAATATACCATGCTTCATCTGACATAACCATCTCTACTAAAACATAACCAGGAAACATTTTCTTTACTTTTTCTTTTTTTACACCGTTTTTTACTTCTACAACTTTTTGTTCTGGTACAATTACTCTATATATGTTATTTTGAAGTTCCATAGAGTTAATCATACTTTCTAATTTTTCTTTTACTTTATATTCATAACCAGTTACAGTATTTACTACATACCACTCTTTATTCATAGTTAGGCTACACTCCTTACTAAAGATACTAATAAGTCAATAGCGTAGAAATAAAGTCCTAAAACTAACATGAAAGTAACTGTTGTTACAGAGTACTTAAACAAATCTTTACCACTTGTCCATCTAATACGTCCAATTTCCTTTTTAACTCCTTTAAAATATTTTGTAATTGCATTTATAATTTTTTTCATAAAATTCCTCCCTTATATGTAAATATTTAACTAAAATAAAAACACCTTCGTGCTTGTTATAAATATAGCACTGAAAAGCATTGATGTCAATTATTTTTTT
>CAYOCA010000131.1:0-2958 GCA_964402345.1 uncultured Muribaculaceae bacterium
TAATTTTAGAAATATAAGGAATTTTATTTATATTTCTTTTTTATTATGGTATAATTCTAGATGTGAAAGTAGGGATAAAATGGCAAAAATAAATGATAAAAAAATGATTAATGATATACGAAGTTTAGCACTAGATATGATTCATGAAGCAGGTAGTGGTCATCCAGGAATTGCTTTAGGAGCAGCTCCCATGCTATATACTTTATATACTTATCATTTAAAACTTGACCTAAATAAGAAAGACTGGTGCAATCGCGATCGGTTTGTCTTGTCATGTGGACATGCTTCCTCTTTATTATATGCAATGTTATTTTGTATAGATGAAGGAACTTACAATCAAAATGACTTAAAAAATTATCGCAATTTTTATTCTTCTACACCAGGACACCCTGAATATAATTTAGATAAATTTATTGAATGTACCACTGGACCTTTAGGTCAAGGCTTTGCTACTTCTGTTGGAATAGCAATGGCTGGAAAATATTTGAATCAGCATTTTAGTAACAAAAAAATAGATTTATTTGATTATAATGTTTATACAATGTGTAGTGATGGAGATTTAATGGAAGGTGTATCTTATGAAGCAGCAAGTCTAGCAGGAAAATTTAATCTAGATAATCTTATTGTTTTGTATGATAGTAATGGAGTTACTTTAGATGGAGAATTAGAAGAAGATTACCCCGATAAAATTTCCAATATGTATGCTGATTTAGGTTGGAATGTCTTTTATGTAAAAAAAGGAGAAAGCATTAAGGAAATAAATAAGGCTATCGAAGCCTCAAAAAAAGCAAATGGTCCATCTTTAATCATCGTAAATACTCTTATTGGTAAATTCTCTAAATATGAAGGAACAAACAAAATTCATGGTGCTTTAGAAGAAGATGATTACCAGGAAATAAAGAAAGAATTAGAGCAAGAAGAAAAATGGAATTATGATAAAGTTAATTTAGCATTATATAGACAATTTATTAAAGAAAGAGTTGATGGGAATTACAAAGAATGGTATAGAGATTATGAAGAATTATGCAAGAATATGGAAGAAAAGGAAATAGCTGTTCTAAATAGTATCATTAATAATGAAAGTATCAATTTACAATTGGATAAAGTAATTGATACTGATAAATTATTTATAGATAGAGATTTAAGAGATATTAATTATCAAATTATGAATGTCATATCGGCATTTACTCCTAATTTTTTAGGAGGAAGTGCCGATGTATCCCTTAGTACCAAAACATATTTAAAAGGTCGAGATGATTTTAGCATAGACAATTACGGAGGAAAAAACATTGCTTTTGGAGTTCGTGAACACGCGATGGGAAGTATTTTAAATGGGTTAGCATTATGTAATTTAAGAGTATTTGGTAGTTGCTTTCTTGCTTTTTCTGATTATATGAAACCTGCTATTCGTATGAGTGCTTTAATGAATTTACCTGTTACTTATATTTTTACTCATGATAGTATTTTAGTAGGAAAAGATGGAGCTACTCATCAACCAGTAGAAGAATTAGCAATGTTAAGAAGTATTCCTAATTTTACAGTATATCGTCCTTGTGATTATAAAGAATTAATAGGTTGTTGGAATGAAATTTTATCCCATGCAACTCCTTGTGCCTTAGTTTTACCAAGAGGACATGTAGATGTAGAAGAATTTACTAACCCTGCAGGAATTTCTTATGGTGGATATATCATTAGTGAAGTGAAAAAAAGTCTAGATGTTATCTTAGTTGCAACTGGTAGCGAAGTCGGGTTTGCTTTAGAATTAAAAGAAGAACTCGCTAAAAACTATATTGAAGCTCGCGTTGTAACTATGCCTAATGTAAAGAATTTTTTAAAACAAGATAAGGAATATCAGAATGAGGTATTACCTAAAGGTTATAAAAAAATTGTTTTAGAATTTTCTAATGATCCAATTTGGTATCGTTTATTAGAAGAAGATGATGAATTCATTGGAGTATCTAAATTTGGCGCATCAGCAACAGAGGAAGATTTATTAAAAGAATTAGAGTTAGACATTCATAGTCTAGTTATTAGAATAAAAAATAATTTGTGAGGTGGTAAATATGGAAACAAATATCAAAGAAAAGGCAAATAATGTTAGAAAAAAAGCAATTTCAGAAGTTAAAAAAGTAAAAATGATTGATGAATTTAGACAGTTCATCGCGAGAGGAAATGTCTTAGACTTAGCAGTTGGTGTAATTATTGGAGGTGCTTTTCAAAGTTTAGTTACTTCTTTAACAGATAATATAATTTCTCCTATTTTAGGTTGTTTAACAGAGGTTGATTTTAATGCCTACACTTTAAAAATTGGAACCTTAAATTTAAGATATGGTGCCTTTATTACAGATGTAATTAATTTTGTAATTATGGCCTTTATTGTATTTCTCATCGTAAAATTCATGAATAAGATTTTAACAAAAAAAGAGAAAAAAGAAGAAATGATAGAAGAAAAATCAGTAGAAATTCAAGAAGATATCCAATTGTTGCAAGAAATTAGAGATTTACTAAAAGAAAATTCAGAAAAATAAAGAAAATGTAAAATAAGACAAATAAGTGCATTAGTAATGGAGTTAGGGAAACGTTCTATAAGGTCAATAGCAGAAGCAAATAGTACTACTTGGGGAGTTAGACCTGTTATAAAAATAGATAAAAATGTTTTACAATAAAAAATGCGAGTAATGATATAGTTCATTATTCGTTTTTAATTTGTAAAATTTTAAATCTTATACTTGTCTAATCTGTTGTGATAATATATAATTTCATTAGGAACATTTGATGTGAGTGTCATCCTCCAATCTTGAGAAAGAAAGGAGGAATAACAATGAAGAAAAGAACTTTTATTGTAAAAGTCCTTCGTCTTATTGCTATCATTTTATTACTCCTTACTATTTTAGTAATAGCAATAAAAATATAGACACTCTCTCAGCACTGATAGAGTGTCACCAATAAATCTTTAGA
>CAYOCA010000132.1:0-2909 GCA_964402345.1 uncultured Muribaculaceae bacterium
AACATAAAATACATATCTTTCATAAATTCTTTTCTCTCCTCTCCAATTCCTTTCTAATTTCCTTATAATTTTTCATTTTTTTCTAACTTTTCATTCGACTTTCCGTATTTTTTATAAAAAATTAATTGATTTTTAGTATCAAACAATTCTGACCTCAATTGTCTTACTTGTTTTTTTAAATCTTCATTATCTCTTACCTTATAATTGTTACTTGCTTTTAATCCTCCGATTTTTCCAATTAAACTTTTCATTTTTATATTGTTATCCAATATTGTATCTTTAAGCATTTGATTATCATATTTTAAATCATTTATTTTTTCATTTTGAAACTTAATCTGATCAATGTAATTATCTTGTCTTTCAATAATTTTCTGCATTAATTCATATTTAAATTTATTCACTATTTTAAACATCTATATTACCCCTTTTTATTTTAGGAAACATACTTCTCAATATAGACTTATCCTTTTTATTCAAGTTTTTTGCTTTTACCACAGAATCATCTAAAATTATTTTCATTGTTAAAATATAATATTCTCCATTTTTAACGATCAAAACATTTGATTTTTCTTTCTTTATCTTCATATAATCGTTTAAATTTAATAAAATATTTTCTGGAACATAACCTTGATAATATTCAAATGCTCCCATTTTTTGAAATATTTCTTCTAATATATCGTTAATCTTTTCTTTATTAATATTTGTACAAATTAATGTTTTAGTTTTATCTACTTTCATTTCTTCATTTTCCTTTCAATTCTAATTCTGTAAATCATAGAATCAATATGCTCAATAACTACTTTTAAATTAACTAATTCTATAGGCTGTTTTATCAAATTACTTTTCTTAATTTTAATTAAATATTTCTTTGCTTTTTCTAAAGCTAACTCATCAGTCATTATTTAATCACAACCTTTACAGTACTAGACATGCTATTTTTTCTCCAAAATCATACAATTTATAAATTCACTTAAATTATTTTCTAATACTTTTTGATTATGGTTTAATATCTCTACTCTTTTATTTAAACTATGAATGATATCTTGTTGCATTGCTGATAAAATCTTATATTCATCTAATTCTCTTTCAATTTCATCTTTATCCCTTTTAACCGCCTGATACAAATTTCTATAATGATTTAATAATTGTTCTTTATTCATAATCTACCTCTTTCCATTCTTCTTGATTTGAATAATAATATCTATATTCATTTTCTAATTGTTTTCTTTTCTTCCTTGATTTTTCACTAACTAATTCTCTGTGGTTGGACTGTAATTTTCTTCTAGCTCTTGTTATGCTTTCAAAACTTGGAAGTCCATATTCTTTATGTTCTTTTAGAATGCTACCAAACTTCATTTCTAAAAGTGATGGACACAAAGTACTGTAAGTTTCTAACACTAATTCAAAATCATCATCTCTTGTTTGGGGACATCTATTTAATACTTCATAGACAATATTCTCTAAATATAATTGATTTTTTCTCACTTTAGTGCCTCCTTCGCTCATTAATTTGTTGATTAAATTGGTCGTATTCTATTTTTATAGTTCCAGTTCTACCGTTTCGATTTTTAGCAAGTATTACATCTAATTCTTCTATTTTTTTATCTACCTTTTTATTAGCATTTTCATTATGAAGCAACAATACTGACACAGCAGATTGCTCTAATTCTCCAGAATCTTTTAAATCTTTTAAGGTTGGGACACTTTCTTTTTCTGCATTACGATTGACTTGGGCTAGTCCAATGATCGTACAATCAAAATTCATACTAATTTGTCTTAACTCTTTAACTATGCTTGTTATCCTTTCATATTGTGTCTTGTTATTCATGCCATTTATTAACCCAATGTAATCGATAAAACAAACTACATGCTCTTGTTTTGATTCTCTAATTATTGCTTGTTTAATAGAGTAATTATTTTGAATGCCTGTAAATATTTTTAAGTTTCTACTAGATATTTCTTTTACTGACTGTTTTATCAATTTATCTTGATATTCAGTTTCTGGGTTTGTTAAATTTATCATTGGCACTCTAGAATTAATTGAAACTAATCTTCTTAATATCTGCTTTTCTGACATCTCCATATTGAAATATAAGCATTTATAGTTTTTAGATATATCTTCCAACAAGTTTAAAGCAAAACCTGTTTTCCCAACACCAGGTCTAGCGCCAATAACTATAAAATCGTGTTCAGTGAGTTGAAGTAAACTGCTTAAAGTTATTAATCTAAATTTAATTTGTTTATCTTGTTTAGTGATGATATTATATATTTCCTGCTCCGATAAAAATTCATAATTTTTATTAGGAATCATGTTTTTTATTTTTTCTAAATATTCAAATAACTGTTCTTGATTAATTTCCTTATTTTTAAATTTATCAACATATTTAACTATTAATCCATTTTTATAGATTTCAAATAATTTTTCTTGATAATCGTTAAAAATAGTTGTAGTTGATATCATACTAGTAGTATCATTTATAAACTTAATAAAATTATTTGTTAAATATTTTTGATATTCTTGATATACTAATATTAAATCTAGTTTTTTATTCTTTTGATAAAATTCTAGCGATGCTTTAAATACAGTCCTATTGTATATATTAGTAAAGTATTCTTCTTTTATAAAGACTTCTTCAATCAATCTAGGTTTAGTATATATACAACCTATAATTATTTTTTCTATCAATTCAATTGAAGATTGGACCATAAATTCCACTTCCTTCTTCTTTTTCTTCTACTAGATTATTAGAATACTTGCCTTCTAAAATTTTGACTATATTAGTATCATTAGCAATCAACCAATCAAAGTCCATTTTCCAACGTCTATCATTATTTCCTTTTAAAAAATCACTTTCTACTGCCATGTCAATTGCTTTCTTTATATTCTCTTCTCCTTGTTCTTCTAATCT
>CAYOCA010000133.1:0-2857 GCA_964402345.1 uncultured Muribaculaceae bacterium
ATAATACCAAGTTTAAAAAACAAAATATATAATTAATTAAAATAGGGGTTTTTTCTTTTGGATTTTATTCTTTTCAAAAGAATCTAGCGTAACCTCTATTTTTGAATGACAAATTTTAGATAAAAAGGATGGTAGATTGGGATGGGCTTATTTGGAATAAATTTTGATTTTAATTTTGATAATGTTAAATTAGATAATTTATTAGAAGATGCTAATAAAAATGGAAAAGTTAATTTAGATAGTAATCAAGGAGATGTATCATCAAATTATGGTACTGATTCTACAAGTAATAATAGTGGTAATAGTCAAAATGGCGTTGAAACTATGGATTTTTCATCTCCAATTGATAATAAAAATCAAAACCAGGATATGAATATAAATAATAATGATGCTGATTTAACTAATCAAACTAGTTCAACTAATGTTACTGATGATAAATTAGACTCATCCGAAGTGAATATTAATTCTCAAGATAGCAGACAAAATTCTTCAAACTTCAATCAAAATATTTCTAATCAAAATGTACAAGATAGTAGTAATATTCAAACTAGTTCAACAGGTAATCAAAACGTTGATGTTGATACAAACTCCAGTAAAGGAGAAAATACTTTTAATAGTTCTAAAAATGATATGAATATTTCTAAAAATTCAAGTAATATGAGTAATTCTTCAACTAACTTATCTACTAGTTCAACTAATGTTAATACAAATAGTAGTAATCAAGCACCTTCAAGTAGTAATAATAGTTCTTTTGATTTTTCAATGAATATGGATGATCTAGACTCATCCAATAATTCAGAAAAAATGAATGTTCAAGAGGAAAAAGTTGTCGTTTTAACAACGGATGAATCTGGTAATCAAGTAAACATTGAAGTTGATGTGGAAGAGTATGAGAGTAATTTAAAAGGATACGGTTTTACGGATACTGATATTAATAGAATAATAAGTGGACAAATTTCTCCTGAAAAGTTATTGGAAGAAATTCAAAATGATAGTGATAATACAAGAAGAAAAAAAATAATGGAATCATCTTATTTGCAGGCGTATGGATTAGATTATAGTGATATGAATGATTTTAAAAATGCTATATCTGAAATAGATTCTAACTTAACTGATTTAATACAACAAAGAAATGAAAGTGATAGTAGAGAATTGGATTCACTTATGTTAATTTTGAATCGTTTACAAATGGGAGAAAGTCTAGAAAATATTTTAAATTCAGAAATAGTTGCTTGGAAATATGTCGATGAAAATGGGAATACTTGTTACAGATATGACGATCCATATCTAAATGTTGTATTTGATGGTGTAGAATATGAGGCATTAACTTATGAAAATATGTATGGTGATAGTGAGTATCTAGAAAAATTAAAAGATGTTTTAACTGTAGATACAATTAATCCTTTTTTTGGAGATTCATACACTGTACATAGGTGGGAAAATAATGAAGAACAAGAAAAATATTTTCAAGAAATTTCAAAAAAATATTCTAATAATTTAGAAGAAAGAAATAAAACACTAGAAGAATTGGATGATAAAATATCAGAATTGCAACAAACAAAATCAACTTATGAATATATTTATGATTATATTAATACAGAAGTAGAATATTATTTAACATATATAGATGCATATACCTCAAAAGATGATTTTCTCTTTAATACAGAATTTAATAATTCATCTTTAGAAAAATTAAATGAAATTAAGAAAAAGTATTCTGGTATTAGTTATGAAATGTCTAGTACTGGTATACCTAATGTCTATATAAATGATAAGTCAGAATTGGTAGATGTTATAAATTGTATGATAAATGATGAAGGAGATATTTCAATAGGATATTTAATGGTTGATAATGTTATGATACAATTATCTTCTACTGATGATATCTTAAGTCATTATTTGCAGTGGTTACCATTTATAACTGATAATGAAAAATCAGTATTCAATTATATTTATAATACTCAAGGTACAGATAAGGCCTATGAATATTTAGAAAATATTTCTAATGAATTAGACAACAGATGGCTTGCGAATAAAACAAAAGAAGATCAAGAATATGCTAGTGAACATCCAGTACTTGCTTCAATTGCTTCAATTGTTGTTACGCCAATTGAAGGTATAAGCGCCGCATGTTATTCGTTGAATTCTTATTTTACTGGAGAAAAAATAAGAAGAGTTGATGTTTACAGTGCCGGTGATATATGGAGATGTCAAGTAGCACAAGATATAGCAAATAATTATGGAGATGGGTGGTCATTTGTTTATAGCACGGGAATGAGTATGGCAGATAGTGTCTCCTTAATTGGGTTAAGTATCGCGACTGGAGGAACAGCAACTCCTGTACTTAGTGCAACTATAATGGGGTCTCGTGCTTATGTTTCAACTTTAAATGATGCTTTAGATAGAGGACTATCAGATGGTTCTGCAATTGGTTTAGCTTTTACATCTGCAGTTGTAGAAACTGCAATGGAAAGTTATTCAGTGGGTCATTTACTTAATCTAGAAGGAAAACTTGGTGAAACTACAATAGAATTAGCAAATAAAATAGCAAATAATATTGGTAATGAAACAGTTGCAAATTTAGTAACGAAAAGTTTTTATCTTGGTGCAAGTGCTTTAAGTCAAGGACTAGCAGAAGGAGAAGAAGAATTTGCAACAGAAATATTAAATTATGTTGCTGATATATTTATTGCTAAAGATTTAAGTAATTATACAAAATCAATTGAACAATATTTAGAATTAGGATATACAGATAATCAAGCATTAATAAGTACGATGATTGATTTTGGTAATCAAGCATTTCAAGCGTTTTTAGGTGGATTTGCATCTGGTATTTGTTTTGGTACTTTTGGAGGAG
>CAYOCA010000134.1:0-2821 GCA_964402345.1 uncultured Muribaculaceae bacterium
GATATAACTTTAATGGAGTTGCAATTTATAATCCTTGGAGTATCATAAATTATGCAACTGATAAAACATTAATTCCTTATTGGATTAATACTTCAGGTAATGAATTAATTAGAGATTTAATTAGGAATACTACTGATGACATGAAACTAACAATAGAAGAATTATTACAAGAAAAGTATGTATTATTCAATTATGATGATAAAGTAACTTTTTTAGATTTAAAGAAAAGACCTACTCAAAATACAATTATTAATTTTCTTTTAATCAGTGGATATTTAACTTTAGATCAAGGTAGTACTATTATGGATGAAATGCAAAGGGCAGTTATTCCTAATCATGAAGTAAAGAATATGTTCGCGAATATGTTAAATGAATTTTTATTAGAAGATCATTACTTAAATAATACTTTAACTTATCATTTTAGAAATGCTTTTTTAAATAATGATAAAGAAAAAATAGAAACTATTTTAAATCAAATTTTAACTAAAGTATCATTTTATGATACAAAAGAAAATTTTTATCACGGATATATGTTAGGTTTATTTACTTATTTTTTAAATAATGATAAATATATCTTAAAATCTAATCGAGAAGCTGGTATGGGTAGATTTGATATTATGATAGAAACAATAGATAGAAAATTAGGAATTATTATAGAATTAAAAATTACTAAAGATAATATGGAAGAAAGTGCTAGTAAAGCCTTGAAGCAAATGAAAGAAAAAGAGTATTATCAAGAATTACTGTTAGATAAAATAGAAACTATTCAAGAATATGCCATTATATTTCAAGGAAAAAAATGTATTGTAAGATAAGAAAGAGAGGAATGATTAGAAATATGGATAGAAATCAAATAGAAGAAAAATATAAGTGGGATTTAACTAAAATATATGAAACAGATGAGGATTTTGAAAAAGATTTTGATAAAATGAAAAAGAGAATTAATGAATTTAGTCAATATGAAACTAAAATGGGAATAGACGCGAAAAATTTTTATCAAACTTTGTATGATTATTATGATATTTCTAGAAATTTGGAAAAATTATATATGTATTCTCATTTAAAATTTGATGAAAATACCAGTGATAATATGAATCAAGCTCTCAGTTTAAGAGTGGGTAATCTTTATGATGAGTGGAATAAAGCGTGTTTCTTTGTAAGTCCTACTATTTTAAAGAAGAATTATTCAGAGATAGAAACTTATTATAAGGAAGAACCTAAATTATTAGAATATGAAATAATGTTAAAAAGAGAATTTCGCTATAAAGAGCATACCTTATCAGATGAAGAAGAAAAACTACTAGCGAATATGTCTAAAATGTTAGGTTGTTCTTATCAAACTTATGAATTATTGAAAGACTCTGATTTAACTTTTGGAAAAATAATTGATGAAGATGGTAGTGAAGTAGAACTTACTGGTAGTAATTATTCTATTTATATTGAGTCTTTAAGTCAAAGAGTTAGAAAAGATGCTTTTAATACATTGTATAAAACTTATAAACAATTTATTAATACTTTTGCTTCTACTTTGTTTGGGACGGTTAATGAAAATCGCACTATTGCTCAAATAAAAAAGTTTAATTCTACTTTAGAATGGTGTTTGTTCGCTGATGAATTAGATGTTAGTATTTATGATAATTTAGTTTATAGTGTTAGTAATCATTTAAATACTTTATTTAAGTATTATGATTTGAAAAAGGAGATTTTAGGATTAGATGAGTTACATTTATATGATATTTATACTCCAATTGTTTCTTCATTTAAAAAGAAATATCCTTTTGAGGATGCTAAAAAGACTGTATTAGAAGCATTAAGTGTTTTAGGAGAAGATTATACAGAAATTTTTAAACAAGGCATGGAAGATAGATGGATTGATGTGTATCCAACAAACGCCAAAAGGAGTGGAGCATACTCTAGTGGTAGCTACGAAACTTTTCCTTATATCTTATTAAATTATCAAGAAAAGTATGAGGATATGTCAACTTTAGCTCATGAAGGAGGTCACTCGATGCACAGTTATTATGCTAGGAGTAATAATCCTTATCAATATGGTGATTATGCTATTTTTGTAGCGGAGGTTGCTTCTACTGTTAATGAATTACTTTTAGCTAAGTATTTATTGAAAGTAAGTAATGATAGAGAAGAAAAGTTATTTATTTTGGATAATTTAATGAATTTATTTAAGGGAACTATTTATCGTCAAACAATGTTTGCTGAATTTGAACGTGATATTTATCGTGATAGTGAACATGATATTCCTCTTACTGCTGATTATTTATCTGATAAGTATTATAAATTAAATGAAAAATACTTTGGTAAAAATGTTGTAATCGATAATGAAATTAGATATGAATGGGCAAGAATTCCACATTTTTATTATAATTTTTATGTTTATAAGTATGCGACGGGGTTATCTGCTGCAAGTCATATTGTAAACGATATTTTAAGTGGTAAAGAGAATGCAGTTGAGAATTATAAAAGATTTTTAAAATGTGGAACTACTAAAAATCCTATTGATTCTCTAAAATTAGCAGGAGTTGACTTAAATGATAAAGAAGTGGTGGAATCTGCTTTAAAAATGTTTGATGAAGTAATTGAAGAATTCAAAATGTTATATAAGGAAAGTAAATAAAAACTTTCTTTTTAATATTGAATAGTAACTTTGAAGTCTTTTCAAAATAATATAAAATATGTAAGGATAAAATGATTAATTTGATTAATAGATTATGTTTAAAAATATAAGGTTTTATGATACAATTTAAAAGAAGGTGATAAAAAAATGAAAAAAATAATTGTAGGACAATCAGGTGGACCTACTGCT
>CAYOCA010000135.1:0-2771 GCA_964402345.1 uncultured Muribaculaceae bacterium
AATATTAGAAGAATAGGAGATGTTAAAATGACAGATATTGAAATTGCTAGAAACACTAAAAAAAAACCAATTCAAGATATTGCTAAAAAATTAGGAATAGAGCAATATCTTGAATTATATGGTCAAGACAAAGCTAAAATTAATTTTTCGCAAATACAAGAAAATAAACGAGGAAAATTGATTTTAGTAACTTCCATTAATCCCACTCCATATGGAGAAGGAAAAACTACCGTTAGCATTGGTTTAAACGATGGATTAAATAAAATTGGTAAGAATTCTCTAGCGGTATTAAGAGAACCTTCTTTAGGACCAGTATTTGGAATAAAAGGTGGAGCAACTGGAGGAGGATATTCTCAAGTTATTCCCATGGAGGACATCAACCTTCACTTTACAGGCGACTTTCACGCTATAACTACTGCTAATAATTTGATTTCAGCCGCGATTGATAATCATTTATATTTTGGAAATGAATTAGAAATTAATCCCAAAACAATTTGTTTTAAACGTTGTTTAGATATGAATGATCGAGCTTTAAGAAAAGTTACTTTAAATAATCGTGAAGAACAATTTAATATTACCGCTGCCAGCGAGATTATGAGTATTTTATGTTTAAGTAGAGATTTTGAAGATTTAAAAAGAAGATTATCTAATATTTTAATTGGTTACAATCAATCAGGTAATCCTATTTATACGAAAGATTTAAAGTTAGAAGGATCTCTTTTGACTATTTTAAAAGATGCCATAAAACCTAATTTAGTTCAAAGTTTAGAACATAACCCAGTAATTATTCACGGAGGTCCATTCGCTAATGTTTCTCATGGTTGTAATAGTATTATTGCTACCAAATTAGCATTACAATTAACTGATTACGTCGTAACAGAAGCGGGATTTGGATCGGACTTGGGGGGAGAGAAATTTCTAGATATTAAGTGTCGAACTGCTAATATTAGTCCTAATTGTATTATTATTGTTGTGACAATGAAAGCCTTAAAACATCATGCTGGTATTCTTAAAGAAGATATTTATAAAGAAAATATCACGGCTGTTAAAACTGGTTTATCTAATTTAGATGCTCACATAGATAACATGCTCCAATATACAAGTCATGTTATTGTTACTTTAAATCAGTACAGTACAGATACTGAATCTGAAATACAAGTAGTAAGAGAATATGTAAAGAAAAGAAATTTAGAATTTTCTATAAGTAATACTTTCAATAAAGGTGGGGAAGGTGCTATTAATCTTGCTGAAAAAGTAGTGAATATTTGCAAAAAAGAAAAAGATTTTCATTATCTATATGATGAAAAATCAAGCATTTCAGAAAAGATAGAAGTAATTTGTAAAAAAATATATCATGCTAATAAGGTAGATTACTCTGAAGAAGTAGTTCAAAAAATTAAAGCATACGAGTCTTTAGGATATCAATATTTACCAGTATGTATCGCTAAGACTCAATATTCCATAAGCGATAATCCCAAACTTTTAGGGTATCCTAAAGACTATGAGATAAAAGTAAAAGATATAAATATTTATACAGGTGCTGAATTAATTGTTGTCTACTTAGGAGACATCATGACTATGCCAGGATTATCTAAACATCCAAATTATGAAAATATTACTATCGATTCAAAAAATTATCAAATAGAGGGATTATTTTAATGTATATCTATATTCACATTCCTTTTTGTAGTAATATTTGTAATTATTGTGATTTTCCCAAATGCCTTTATAATAAAAGGTATATTTCTTCCTATTTAAAGGAATTAAAAAAAGAGATTCAAACTAGATATTTAGAAGAAGAAGTTACTTCTATTTATATTGGGGGTGGAACACCTACTTGTTTAGATTGTTTAGAATTAGAAGAATTATTAAAAATCACTAATATTTTTCATCAAAGTAAAAATATCGAATTTACAATTGAATCCAACATTGAAAATTTAGATAGAAAGAAAATTAAATTACTAAAAAAATATCATGTTAATCGTATTAGTTTAGGAGTACAATCTTTTCAAAAAGATGTCTTACAAGAATTAAATCGACATCATACTAAAAAGCAAGTTTTTCAAGTTATCAAAACTTTGAGAATATTTGGTATTACTAATATTTCTATTGATTACATATATGGAATAAATGCTAATTTAAAACAAATTGAAAAAGATTTAGATACTTTCTTTAAATTAGATCTTCCTCATATTTCTTGTTACTCTTTAATGATTGAAGAAAATACTGTATTTGGAATCAATCATCGCGAGTACATTGATGAAGAAATTGAATACCAGATGTATCAATTGTTAGAAAAAAAATTAAAACAAAAAGGATATTTTCATTATGAAGTATCTAACTACGCGAAAGAAGGATATCAATCACGTCATAATTTAAACTATTGGAATAATGGAGAATATTATGGATTTGGTTTAGGAGCTGTTAGCTACTTAAATCAAAAGAGAATTTCTAATACTAAAAATTTATCTGCTTATCTAAATGGAAAGTATCAATTTGAAGTTATCCCTGAAGCTAAAGAAACGCAGATTTCTAATACATTTATCCTTGGTTTAAGACTAGTAGATGGAATAGATATAAGAGAATTTAAAAAAAAATATCAGAAAGAAATTACTGAAATAGAACCAGTCTTTAAACTTCTTCAGGAAGGATTACTTGTTTTAGATAATGAACATTTAAAAATTCCTCCAAGTTATTTTTATTTATCAAATGCTATTTTAATCTATTTTGTTTAATAAGATTAAAAATAAACTAAAACGCACAAATTCTTT
>CAYOCA010000136.1:0-2661 GCA_964402345.1 uncultured Muribaculaceae bacterium
GAATTATAGTAAAGAATGTAATTAGTGATGAATTATCAAATGAGATTGTGAAAAATCTAAAAAAGAAAAAATAGAAAAAGTGTAGATGGTATCTGCACAATTAAATAGGAGGTTTATGTGAAAGAAAGTAATATCGTATTATATGAAACAGATGACGGAAAAATAAACATTGATGTTATATTAAAAGATGAAACAATTTGGCTTACACAAAAAAGTATGGCAGAATTATTTGATACTGGTATTGACAATATCAATGTTCATTTAAAAAATATTTATGATTCTAAAGAGTTAGATAAAAACTCAACTATTGAAGAAAATTCAATAGTTCAAAAAGAAGGAAATCGCAATGTTAGAAGAAAAGTAATGTTTTATAACCTAGATGTAATTATTGCTGTTGGTTATAGGGTAAATTCTAAGAAAGCCACCCAATTTAGAATATGGGCGACTAATGTATTAAAGGACTATATTATAAAAGGTTTTAAAATTGATAAAGAAAGAATGAAAAATGGCTCAAAATTTGGTAAAGACTATTATGATGAATTACTTGAAACAATTAAAGAAATTCGTTTAAGTGAAAGAAGATTATATCAAAAAATAACAGACCTTTTTGAAGCAACTAGTATTGATTATAACAAAGATTCTGAAGAAGCCTATACATTTTTTAAAATTGTCCAAAATAAACTACATTATGCAATAACAGGACACACGGCAGCAGAATTGATTTATGAAAGAGTGGATTCAAATAAAATTAATATGGGACTTACTTCATGGAAAAATTCTCCAAATGGCAAAATAATGAAATATGATATTAGTATTGCAAAAAATTACTTAAATGAAAGTGAAATAAAAAAACTAGAAAGTCTTACTATATTATTTTTAGACTATGCTGAAGATATGGCAAATGAACAACAATTAATGACAATGCAAAAATGGATAGATGTAACGGACGATTTATTAAAATTTAGGAAAAAGAATTTACTTACACACTCTGGTACTATATCACATAAACAGGCTATTGAAAAAGCAAATAGTGAATATGAGAAATTTAGAGTTAAACAAGATCAAGTGTACATATCTTCAATGGATGAATTGTATAAGAAATATTTAGAAGAAAATAAAAATAAGTAAGATAGGAATATGAAATGAAAATAAAAGTTAATAATATAAATTTATACTATGAAGAATATGGAAGTGGACAACCTATAATTTTATTACATGGTAACCTAGAAACGCATGAAATATTTGATAAGCTAATAGATAGATTAAAAGAAAATTATAAAGTATATGCTATTGATAGTAGATGTCATGGAAAAAGTGAAAATCCTAAAGAAATATCATATAACTTGATGTGTGATGATGTAATACAATTTATAAAAGCATTAAATATAGAAAAGCCAATATTATATGGTTTTAGTGATGGTGGAATTATAGGCATATTAGTTGCAATAAAAGAGCCTAATTTATTATCAAAACTAATTGTAAGTGGAGCGAATATTACTCCAGATGTTTTTACAACATTTGATTTTATAATAACAAAATTATTTTATTTTTTTACAAGAAGTAAATATGTAAAAATGATGCTTGATGAACCTAATATTCCATTAGAAGATTTACACAAGATTACTATACCAGTTCATGTATTAGCTGGAGAAAAAGATGTAATTAAATTAGAACATACTAAGTTAATTGCAGATAATATAAAAAATTGTACAATGGAGATTGTTCCAAATGAAAAACATGGAAGTTATATAATACATAGTGAAAAAATATATGAAATAATAAAAAAGTATTTAAAAGATAACAACTTAAACGAATTAATGGATGTATATGATGAAAACAAAACAAAAACTGGCAAAGTAATTAATCGTAATAATAAAAAATCTTTAAGTAATGGAGAATACACTATTTCAGTACATTGTTTTATTATAAATTCTCAAAAACAGATTTTATTAACTAGACGAAATATGAGCAAAAATCGAGGAGGCAAATGGGAAGATACTCATAGTGGCTTAAAATCTGGAGAAACAAGTATAGATGGAATTATAAGAGAATTAAAAGAAGAAATTGGTATTTATGTAAAACAAGAAGAACTAAAGTTATATACAACATTAAAAAGAGAAAATGTATTTAGAGATATATACATTTTGTTTAAAGATATACCTATTAGCAGTTATTCATTTAATGATAATGAAGTTATGGATTGCAAATATGTAACTATTGAAGAATTTAAAGAAATGATAAAAAAAGGAGAATGTACTTTTAAAAGTTTTGAAGATACTATTTTTTATAATAGCAATATATTGGATTTTTAAAAGTAGTATAAATAAATATGAATATTAAAATAATACATAATCCAAAAGAGGCAATTGGAATTGCAATTATAATTGATGTTTTTAGAGCTTTTACTGTTGAACCAGTTATAATAAATAATGGAGCTAAAAAACTAATTGTAATTGGAGATAAACAAATTGCTTATGATTTAAAGAAAATAATGAGTATATTTTAATTGGAGAAAGAGATGGAATAAAACTACCTGGATTTAATTATGGTAATTCGCCATCTCAAATCGAAAAAGTAGATTTTAAAAATAAAGTTGTAGTTCACACTACAAGTTGTGGTACACAAGGAATAGTAAATAGCATAAATGCTGAAGAAATTATA
>CAYOCA010000137.1:0-2647 GCA_964402345.1 uncultured Muribaculaceae bacterium
TAAAAAAAGTCTATAACAGACTTCCTAAAATCCCATAAGATAAAATACTCATGATAATGGCAGCGAGTAATACTCCTAGCAAGATACAACCAAAGGATTTCTTTTTATCAAGCCCCAACATTACTGCCAGTAAAGAACCCGTCCATGCTCCAGTACCAGGTAAAGGAATCCCGACAAATAAGACTAATCCCCAATACCCATATTGATCAATTTGTTCTCTTTTAGATTCCACTTTTTTCTCTAACCAAGTAACAATCTTTTTAGTCACTTTCCATTTTCCTAAAAGTTCTAATATTTTCTCTAAAAATAGTAATACAATAGGAATTGGTAAAACATTTCCTATAATACAAATTCCAACTGCACGAACAAACTCTACATGTAACAAACTTGCTGCTAATAATCCTCCTCGAAGTTCTAATATAGGCATTAAAGAAATAATAAAAATAGCAATATCTTTATTAATTCCTCCTAAAATACTTACAAAGAAATTAACTAAACTATCCATTATATCACATCATTTCTATATTTAAGATTATAATAATTTTACAAAATAATGTCAACTACTATCCTAAGATATGTAGTAACAAAATAAACTAATTAGAAATAATTATCTTTAACAGATTTTTTATGATAAAATTAGATTATAGAAAGAAGATGAAAAAAATGAAAATAAAAAATGTAATAGGAAGAGAAATCCTTGATTCAAGAGGAAATCCAACCGTAGAAGTAGATGTTATATTAGAAAATGATGTAATAGGTAGAGCATCAGTCCCAAGTGGTGCCTCAACTGGTGAAAGAGAAGCTCTAGAATTAAGAGATGGCGATAAAAGATTTTTAGGAAAAGGAGTATTAAAAGCTGTTGCTAATGTAAATGGACCTTTAAGAGATTTAGTAATTGGTATGGACGCTGAAAATCAAAAAGAGTTAGATTATGCAATGATTAAATTTGATGGCACAGAAACAAAATCAAAATATGGAGCAAATGCTATTCTAGGTATTTCTATGGCTGCGATGAAGGCAAGTGCTATCAATAAAGGATTACCTCTATATAAATATATTGGTAATGGTACCATTTTACCTAGACCAATGATGAATATTATAAATGGAGGAGCACACGCTGATAACAAATTAGATTTTCAGGAATTTATGATTATCCCAATGAGAGATACAATCAAAGAAAGAATTAGAGTTGGATCAGAAGTATTTCATAATTTAAAGCAAGTGTTAAATGAAAGAAATTTATCAACTGGAGTAGGAGATGAAGGAGGTTTTGCACCTAACCTTGAATCTAATACAGAAGGTTTTGAACTAATCATAGAAGCAATCAAAAAAGCGGGATATGTTCCTGGTAAAGATGTTTCTCTTGCAATTGATGTTGCCGCTAGTGAATTTTATAAAGATGGAAAATATGAGTTAGTAGGAGAAGGAAGAACTCTCACTACCGATGAATTAATTGATTTCTATGAGGAACTAGTGAATAAATATCCAATTATTTCTATAGAAGATCCAGTAGATGAAAACGATTGGGAAGGATTTACTAAAATAACCCAAAAACTAGGAAATAAAATTCAGTTAGTAGGAGACGATTTATTTGTAACTAATAAAAAATGTCTCCAAATGGGAATTGAGAAACATGCTGGGAATGCTATTTTATTAAAAGTTAATCAAATAGGTACAATTACAGAAACTTTGGAGACAATTGAATTAGCAAGACAAAATGGTTATAAAACAATAATTTCTCACAGAAGTGGGGAAACAGAAGATACAACTATTGCTGATTTAGCAGTAGGATTAAACTTAGAACAAATTAAAACAGGATCTATGTCTAGAACTGATAGAATTTGTAAATATAATCAGTTAATTAGAATTGAAGAAGAATTAGAAAATAAAGCTTAAGTTTACTAATAATTTTAAGTAAACTTTTTCTAATCTTCATTGTAGAAAGGTATTAAGAAGTAAAATGAAAAGAATTTATATTGTATTAACTAATCCTGGAACACTTCTTTCTAAAATCATTAGAATTGTTAAAAAGCATGAGTATACTCATGTGTCTATTTCTTTAGATAAAGACCTTAATCAAATGTACTCATTTGGAAGAAAATATGCCTATATTGCTTTTATTGGTGGTTTTGTCCAGGAGTCTCCAAATTTTGGAACATTTAAACGGTTTCATAAAACAAAAACAAAAATCATCTGTCTTGAAGTAACAGATGAACAATATATAAAAATAAAAAAGAAAATTAGATACTTCCGTCGAAAAAGAAACAATTATAAATTTAATATTATAGGTTTAATAAGTGTAGCCTTAAATAAACAGATTACCAAAGAAAATGAATTTTACTGTGCCGAATTTATTAAATATCTTTTTGATCAATCTAAAATAAAAAACAATTTACCAGATATTGTTACACCAGAAGATTTTCTTTATTTACCAAACATTATTCCAATTTATAAAGGTTTTTTAAAAAATTATAATTTATAAAAAATATGTCCAAGTAGATGAAGTCGTAGTAAAATGATACACGAAGAATAAAAAGAAGTTATTTTTAGTAAGAAAATAATTATTCTATATGTTAAGAAATTAATATTGAAAATAATAAATAATCAAGAGCTATCATAAAAAGAAATGATAGTTCTTTAAAATTTT
>CAYOCA010000138.1:0-2621 GCA_964402345.1 uncultured Muribaculaceae bacterium
GATGAAAATTTAGATAATCGTAGTTTGATTGATGTTGATACTCATATTGGTGATGATTATATTAAAGATGATGATTTGAAAATTTCTATCCATAAGATGATTAATGAGGTAAATTCTATGGAGAAATTAAATGAGGTAAAGGCTGAGTTAGAGGATCGTTTTGGGAAAGTTACTAAGAATATGGAAATTTATATGTATGAAGAATGGTTTGAGAAGTTAGCAAATAAATTAGAGATTAGAAAATCTAAACAGACAAAAACAATGATTGATTTGGAATTGTCTGAAGGTGTTAGTAGTCGGATTAATGGGGAAGAATTATTTATGATGGCTTATGAGGTATCTAAGAGATTTAAGTTGAGTTATAAGGATAATAAGATTCATATTCGGTTGGAGCTTGTTAATTTAGAGAAACATTTTTTGTTGTATTTAATTGAGTTATTGACTAAATTATTAGAAAAAATAAATGTTGAAGAATAATTTTTTGTTTTGCAAGATGTCTTGTTTTTATAATTCTTTTTTGTAAATTTTTTGAAATAGTATTGTTTTAAAAAAATATTTATGATATCTTTATTACAATAAAGAGAGGAGTTGTGAAGATGGTTTTGATTGTTGTGGGAATTATTCTTATTGTGTTGGTTGTTTTTGTGGTTAGCACCTATAATGGTTTGGTAAGTGCTAGGAATAAAGTAAGAGATCAGTTTAGTCAAATTGATGTACAGTTAAAGAAAAGATTTGATTTAATTCCAAATTTAGTAGAAACTGTAAAGGGTTATGCTAAGCATGAAAGTGAAACATTTGAAAAAGTTATTCAAGCAAGAAATGGATATATGAATGCTAAAGATGATGATAGTAAGATGAAGGCTTCTAAAGAATTATCTAGTGGTATTTCTAAGATATTTGCTTTAGCAGAAAATTATCCAGAATTAAAAGCAAATACTAATTTTACAGAATTACAAAAAGAATTAAAAGATGTGGAAGAAAAAATTAGTTATGCAAGACAGTTCTATAATGATTCTGTTTTAATGTATAATAATAAAGTAGAGATGTTTCCTGGTAATATTGTAGCGGGAATGTTTCATTTTACAAAAGAGAATTTCTTTGAGGCAGAAGCACAAGAGAAAGAAAACGTTAAGGTTAAATTTTAAGAGGATTATTTTATTAATCCTTTTTTAGTAGAGGTGGAGAATGAAAAAAATATTGTTTATTTTGATATTGTTTTTGATTCCTGTTATTGGAGTGGACGCTACTAGTATTAAGAATATTGATATGGATATTTATGTAGATAATAATGGTGTGGCTACTGTAACGGAAACTTGGAATGCGACAGTAGATCAAGGAACAGAAGGGTGGCATCCATATTATAATTTGGGAAATTCTGTTATTAGTGATTTAATAGTTACTATGGATGAAAAAAGTTTTACTACAGTATCTTCGTGGAATGAATTTGGTAGTTTATCAGATAAAGCATATCAAGCAGGATTTTATTATCCTAATAGTGATGAAGTAGATATTTGTTTTGGAATTAGTAGTTATGGAAGTCATTTATATGTCATTCAATATAAGATTAGTAATTTTGTTTCTACTATTGAAGATGCTGATATTATTTATTGGAATTTATTTCCGTATGATTTTAGTGCTGAACCTGATAGTGTAACAATTAAGATATATAGTGATTTTGAATATTCTGATACTTTAGATGTTTGGGGATATGGAGATTATGGAGCTCCTTGTTATGTTTATGACGGAAGAATAGAGATGTCCTCTAATGGTAAGTTGTCTAGTAGTGAATATTTAACTATTTTAGTAAAGTTTGATAAAGGAACTTTTCAAACTGATAATGTATTAAATAATAACTTTGATTATTATTATAATTTAGCTGAAGAAGGTTCTACTAATTATGTTAGTAATAATAGTGGTTTTGATTGGTTGGCTTTTTTTGGAGGTTTTTTAGCAATATTTATTAATATCTTTGTATGGGGATTTATCATTATAATTGCTGTTGTTACTTCTAATAAAAATAAAAAAATTTCTTTTGGTATTACAGGAAATAAAGTTAAGAAAGATGTTCCTAATTTTAGAGATATTCCTTGTAATAAAGATATATATCGTGCTTATTGGGTTGCGGTGAATTATAATTTAATTAAAAAAAAGGAGGATTTTCTAGGGGCTATTTTGTTGAAATGGTTACAGGGTGGTAATATTCAAATTGAAAAGGTAGAAAGTAATGGATTTTTAAAAAATAAAACTTTGGATAATATAATTTTTTTGAAAAGACCTGATGAGGCGATTGAATTAGAAGGACAATTATATGATTATATGTATGAAGCGAGTGCTGATGGTAAATTAGAAGCTAATGAGTTTAAGAAATGGTGTAGTAAAAATTATTCTAAAATCTTTCAGTGGTTTGATGATGTATTAGATTTTGAATGTAAAATGCTTGCTAATGAAGGAAAGGCAACTATTAATACTGTTACTACTTTAAAGTTTTTTAAACATGATGTATATGAGATTGATGCTTCAATGATGAAGGAAGCAGAAGAAATGGCTGGATTAAAGAAGTTTTTGAAAGAGTTTACTTTGATTAAGGAAAGAGAACCTATTGAAGTAAAATTATGGAATGA
>CAYOCA010000139.1:0-2582 GCA_964402345.1 uncultured Muribaculaceae bacterium
TTAAGTCATCTAGATTTACCAAGTGGTGTTGATATACAAATTAAATATTAAGAAAGGAACAGAAAAAAATGAAAGGAATCTTAGGTATCAAAAGAGGAATGACTCAAGTTTTTGGTAAGAATGGAAAACTAGTTCCTGTTACAGTAATTGAAGTAGAACCTAATATTATTAGTCAAATCAAAACCAAAGAAAACGATGGTTATGATGCAATTCAATTAGCTTCTGTCGAAAAAAAGGAACATCGTAGTAACAAACCAGAAATTGGTCATCTAAAAAAAGCTAATACAACACCTAAGCGCTTCTTAAGAGAACTTAGAGGTGTTAATGTTAGTGATTATAGCTTAGGTCAAGAGATCAAAGCGGATATTTTTAAAGTTGGAGAATTAGTTGATGTAACTGGCACTTCTAAAGGAAAAGGAACACAAGGTGTTATCAAAAGATGGAACCAATCACGTGGACCAATGGGACATGGAAGTCAATACCATCGTGGTGTAGGATCCCTAGGTACAATGTTACCAATGAGAGTTTTACCAGGAAAGAAAATGCCTGGACATATGGGTGGAGAACAAGTAACTGTTCAAAACTTAGAAGTAATACAGATTGATTTAGAAAATAATTGTTTATTAATTAAAGGAAATGTTCCTGGACCTAAAAATTCATTAGTATTTGTCAAATCTTCTATTAAGCATACTGATCAAGTAAACGAACCAATTGAGTTAATTACTTATGAAGTCGCTGGTGATGATGCTGATGAAGTAGAAGAGATAACTTCAGAAAATACTACTGAAGAAGTAGCATCAGACGAAGAAGAATAATTTTTGTTTCTAGTAATGTGCTATATAATATAGAAAGCATATACAATAGAACAAAAAGAAACGGTACATGGAAAGGAAGGATTTATCATGTCTAAAATAGAGATGTTAAATAATCTTGGAGAAAAGGTTAAGGATATAAAAATAAACGATAATGTTTGGAAAATTGAACCAAACGATGCTGTATTACATAATGCACTTGTGTTAGCTAGTGCTAATGCACGTCAAGCAAGTGCATCTACCAAAACAAGAAGTGAAGTAAGTGGTGGTGGAAGAAAACCATGGCGTCAAAAAGGAACTGGTAATGCTCGTCAAGGTAGTATCAGAGCAACTCAATGGCGTGGTGGTGGAATTGTATTTGGACCAACACCAAACAAGAATTATTCAAAGAAACAAAACAAAAAAGAAAGAAGATTGGCTATTTTATCTGCTTTATCTTATAAAGTATCAGAGAAAGAACTAATCGTCTTAGATAACATTTCCTTTGAAACAAATAAAACAAAAGAAATGGTTCAGCTATTAACAAACTTAAACATTAGAAATAATAAAGTATTAGTAGTAGTAGAAGATTTAGATGAAAATGTATGTCTTGCTTCTAGAAACTTACCAAATGTTAAGTTAGTTACTTATGCCGAAGTAAATGTTTATGACACTGTAAATGCTGATAATATGGTAATTACAGAAGGAGCATTAAACAAACTAGAGGAGGTGCTTACTCGTGAATAGTTATGATATTATTTTTGCACCAATTATTACAGAAAAAGCATCATCTATGGAAAAAACTGGTAAATATGTTTTTAAAGTAGATGTTAGAGCGAATAAAACACAAATTAAGCAAGCAATCGAGAAAGCTTTTAATGTAGAAGTAGAAAGCGTAAATACCATGAATATTCATCCTAAAAATAAAAGAGTAGGAAAGTATTCTGGTAAAACAAGTAAATACAAGAAGGCTATTGTACAATTAAAAAATGGACAAACAATAAACTATGATTAATAGAAGGAGGAAATAAAAATGGCAATAAGAAATTTAAATCCAAATACAAATGCTCAAAGAAACATGAGTTATTTGAAAAGCGATGAAATTACAAAAACGACTCCTGAAAAAAGTCTAGTTGTAACCAAGAAAAAAACCAACGGTCGAAACAATCAAGGAAAAATTACGGTAAGACATCGTGGCGGTGGAGTAAAAAGAAAATATCGTTTAGTAGATTTTAAGAGAACATTAGATGGAGTAACAGCAATTGTTAGTGCAATTGAATATGATCCTAATCGTTCTGCTAATATTGCATTAATTAATTATAAAGATGGTACTAAATCATATATTCTTGCTCCAAAAGGATTAAATGTTGGTGATATTGTAGAATCAGGTATTAAGACAGATGTAAAAATTGGTAATGCTATGGAAATTATGAATATTCCTGTTGGTACTGTCATTCACAATATCGAACTTCGACCTGGTAAAGGTGGACAGTTAGCAAGAAGTGCTGGAAATAGTGCTCAAATATTAGGACGTGAAGGAAAGTACGTCTTAGTTAGACTTGCAAGTGGAGAAACTAGAAAAATCTTGGGAACTTGCCGTGCTACGATTGGAGAAGTTGGTAATGAAGATTATGGACTAGTAAAAGTTGGAAAAGCAGGACGTACAAGACACAAAGGAATTCGTCCAACGGTACGTGGATCTGTTATGAACCCTAACGATCACCCACATGGTGGTGGTGAAGGTAGAGCACCAGTTGGTAGAAGTGGACCAATGACTCCATGGGGCAAACC
>CAYOCA010000140.1:0-2573 GCA_964402345.1 uncultured Muribaculaceae bacterium
CAGGTCTTAAATAAACTAAAACTTTGCCAACATTTTCTAGTTTCTCTAAATACATTGTTTTATCTACATAATAATAACCTTCTTCTTTTAAAACTTTATAATCAATAATTCCATAAGGTATTTTCTTCATTAACATCACCCTCTCATAAACTAATTATAACGTATTCTACTATATTTACATTATCGAGAATTTTCTTATTTATTATTTTCTATTAGAAATTAAAGTTATTGATTTTATTTTATTAAATAAAATAAAATATAAAAAGAAGTACTAATATAATTAGTAACTCCTTACTGATAATCCTTAATCTGTTTTTGAAGCATAGAAATAAATTCTTCAAGAGAAATACTACAAGTATCATTACTTCCATGTTTTCGATAATTAATTAAATTTCCTTCTACTTCTTTATCTCCAATAACTAAAGTATAAGGATTTTTCTTAGTTTGAGATTCTCTCATACGATAACCAAGTTTCTCATCTCTAGAATCAATCTCACATCTAATATTATATTCTTCCATTTTTTTCTTTAACTCGAGACAATATTCTAAATGACAGGAACTATTAACAGGAATAATATTTACTTGAACAGGTGATAGCCAAAGAGGAAAAGCACCAGCATAATGTTCAATCAAAATACCAATAAATCTCTCAATTGATCCATAAATAACCCTATGTAACATAACAGGTCTTTTTTTAGAACCATCACGATCAATATAAGTTAAATCAAATCTTTCAGGTAAATTCATATCTAATTGAATCGTTCCACATTGCCATACTCTACCTAAAGAATCCTTAATATGAAAATCTAACTTAGGTCCATAAAATGCACCATCACCAGGATTAATCTTACACTCATGTCCTGCCTTATGACAAGCACTTTCTAAAGCCTCTTCAGATTTATTCCAAATTTCTATATCACCAATATATTTCTCTAAAGGTCTAGTAGATAATTCAATTTCATAAGTTAATCCAAAAATAGCATACATCCTATCTATAAAATTAATTAGTCTAACAACTTCACTTTCAATTTGATCTTCTGTCATAAAAATATGTGCATCATCTTGAGTAAAAGTACGAACTCTAAATAAACCATTTAAAGCACCACTTGCTTCATGTCTATGAACTTGACCTAATTCTCCAATTCGAAGAGGAAGTTCTTTATAGGAATGTAAACTATTCTTATAAACTAACATACCACCAGGACAATTCATAGGCTTAATCGCGAACTCCCTATCATCAATGAAAGAAGTATACATATTCTCACGATAATTATACCAATGTCCAGAACGTTCCCATAACTCCTTACTCAACATAATAGGTGTTTTTACAAATTGATATCCTTCTTTCGTATGTTCTTTATACCAAAAATTTTCAAGTTCATTTCTTAATATCATTCCCTTAGGTAAAAAGAAAGGAAAACCAGGACCATATTCGCTGATCATAAATAAATCTAATTCTTTTCCTAGTTTTTTATGATCACGTTTCTTCGCTTCTTCTAAAAATTCTAAATACTCGTTTAAATCTGATTCATTTTCAAAACAAATTCCATAAACCCTTTGAAGCATTTTGTTATTAGCGTCCCCTTTCCAATAAGCACCACTAACTTTAAGTAATTTAAAATATTTCATACTTTTAGTAGTTGGCATATGAGGTCCACGACACAAATCAATAAAATCTCCTTGTTGATATACGGATATAACATTTTCATCATCCATACGTTCAATTAAATCGATTTTATATTCATCATTTTTAAACATATCTAATGCTTCTTCTTTAGAAATTTCTAACCTCTTAATTAATTTATCTGATTTAGAAATTTTTTTCATTTCTTTCTCAATAATAGGTAAATTTTCTTCTTTAATAACTTGATTACCTAAATCAATATCATAATAAAAACCATCTTCAATCACAGGTCCTACCCAAAATTTAGCATCTGGATACAAATGTTTTATCGCATGCGCTAATAAATGTGCACAACTATGATTTAACATATTTAATTTTTCATCTTCTTTTATATTAATCATTTCAATCTCCTACCTTTCTGTTTTTCTAATGCCTCACAAAGAGAGATCTCCTTTAACTGTGAACGAACTTTTTCTACTTCCTTTAATAGTTGTTCTTTTTTTAAAGTATCAACCTCAGTTGCTACAGCAACACGTAACTCAAATAATTTTTTTCTACATTCTTCTCTTTCCACTTTATTCACCTACAAACAAAAAAAGATAGTACACAAGGAGTGCAAAGCACGGTACCATCCTTTTTTTTACTTAATTAATTTTAACGGAATATCCGAAACATCTTTCGAAGTCAACTCCAAGGTAGTAATTATAAACATTAACATTGTCTTACACCAATCGACAACTCTCTTTAGAAAAAAATTTATAATCATGTCCTTTTCAAAGTTTTTTATAAGAAGCATTACTGCTCACTAAAATTCAATCTGGTGACCAGTACGGGATTTGAACCCGTGAATGCTGCCGTGAAAGGGCAGTGTGTTAAGCCACTTCACCAACTGGTCAAAAATGGTGGGCCTGGATGGACTTGAACCATCGACCTCACGCTTATCAGGCGT
>CAYOCA010000141.1:0-2526 GCA_964402345.1 uncultured Muribaculaceae bacterium
AGAACAAGCAAAAGAATTTGTTGAAAGAACAAGATGTGATTCTTTAGCAATAGCAATAGGAACAAGTCATGGAGCATATAAATTTAAAGGAGAAGCAAAATTAAGATTTGATATTTTAGCCAAAATTAAAGAATTAATACCAAATACACCAATAGTATTACATGGAGCATCTTCTGTAATACCTAGATTAGTTGATATGTGTAATAATAATGGTGGAAATATTCCAGGAGCCAAAGGATGTCCAAATGAGATGTTAAAACAAGCAGGTGAAGAAGGAGTATCAAAAATAAATGTAGATACAGATTTAAGATTAGCAATGACAGCACAAATAAGAAGAGTATTTAACGAAGAACCATCTGTTTTTGACCCTAGAAAATATCTAGGAGCAGCAAGGACTGAAATAAAAGAAACTGTTGCAGATAAAATAAATAATGTATTTTGTTCAAATGGAAAAGCATAGAATATTTTTAGGGCACGGGAGACCGTGCCCACTTTTAAAATTTATCCTTTTAAATTCATAGCTTTTTTCATTCTAAGTTCAGCATCTTTTTTAGCAATATCCTGGCGTTTATCATATAATTTTTTACCTTTACCAATTCCAAGTTCTACTTTTACAAAACTTCCTTTAAAATAAAGAGAAATAGGGATAATAGACAATCCTTGCTGTTTTATTTGATTAGATAATTTCAATATTTCACGTTTAGTAAGTAATAATTTTCTAGTACGTAACGGATCTTTGTTATATATATTACCAAACTCATAAGGACTAATATGTAGACCATAAATAAAAGCTTCTCCATTTTTTATATTTGCATAACTATCTTTTAAATTAACTTTTCCGCTTCTAATAGATTTAATTTCTGTACCAGATAAAACTATTCCAGCTTCAATCGTATCTTTAATATCATAATTATGCCTTGCAACAGGATTTTTTGCAATTAATTTTTCTTTCATAATAATTTTAAAATAACCTTTCAATTTTTTTAAAATTATATCATTAAAATCAAATATATACAATGAGTTTTCAGTTAAAGCAAGGGAAATTGTTATTAAATAATGTTATGTTGAATAAAATCCGTCATAGATTCAGGCTATGTAGGGGTCGGCCTTGGTCGACCCGCCATTTTTGTCTTTTTCTTCTTTCTGTTTCGGGCAGGCATGGAAACCTGCCCCTATGCTGTTTGTAATTCGTTTGTATAATGTTCATTTTTTAAAAATATTAAAATAATAGTGCTTAGATTTTTTCTAAAAATTCATAAAGTGAAAATTAGGAAAAAACAAAACACTATTATTTAAAGAAAACAATATAAATATTTTTTAATGTTTGCTTGAATTATTTGTTTGAGCAGCATAATACCAAACAAGAGCAATAATAATAACAGCGACAACTGCTAAAGTAATCCACATCCATGTATTAGAAGTATTCATAACACTAGCAGTTGTATCTTCAGTTGTAGTTTTAGTAGTGTTATAATCAGTTGTTACATCATTAGTTATATTATCTATAGTAGTTGTTACACCATTTTTAGCGTCATCAGTATTAGACTTTACATCATCACCAGCATTTTCTGTAGAATTACTTTCTTTAGAATCATCTGATTTTTCAGTGCTATTTTTTATAGAGTTTCCTGCATCTTCAATTGTATTTTCAACTTTTTCAGCTGAATCTTGAATTTGATTTCCTATGTTATTTAAACCATCTTTTATTTCATTTGTAGCAAAAGAATAAGAAGCTACTAAAATGAATAAAATACTTATTAAACTAGTAATTAAAAATTTCTTTTTCATAATTTACCTCCTAAAATCAGTTTAAGAAATCTAATTTTATTATTAGTAAAAAATAAAAAAATATACAAAAAAATTCGGATAAACCGAATTTTTAAATAACTGAATTGTTTTTAATTTTTTAGTCTAATTAAAATTGCAATTGCTAAAAGAATAATTAAAACTCCAATAACAATTAAAAATATATTTAAAGTATTTGAAAAACCTAATCCCGAATCTGAAGTAGAAGTTGTACTTGCTGTAGTTCCTGAGGTAGATTTAGCATTAGTTGAAGTAGAAGATGATGAATTTGAAGTAGAGTTTTCTTCATTTGTATCAGAACTATTAGTATTATCTGATGTATTAGATGAATTAGAAGTGTTAGAAGTATTATTAGTAGAATTATCAGCATAAATACAATTTATCAATATAAAAGTAACTATAAAAAACAATATAAATATTTTTGAAAATTTAGACATAATAACCTCCAAGTAATTAAAATAATAATTATAATTATAATACACAAAATAAAATAAAAAGTCTATACTAAAAATTAAAAAATTAAACAATACTTGTATTTTTTTCAAAAAAATAATAAAATACTAATTACAAAAAAAGAAAAGGAGGAGTTAAAATGGGAAAGATAGTTCCAATAACATTACTTACAGGATATTTAGGAGCTGGAAAAACAACATTAATGAACCATATCTTAAGTAATCAAGAGGGATACAAAGTAGCAGTAATAGTAAATGATATTGGAGA
>CAYOCA010000142.1:0-2505 GCA_964402345.1 uncultured Muribaculaceae bacterium
TTCTTCTTGTACCATCCTCATCTATTTTCATAATGACTCCTAGATGTGCATATTTTGGAGCTTTAAATCCTAGTACTTCAAATAATTGCAAATGTACAGGAGTAGATGAAATCCATTCTTCTCCACGAAGAACATGGGTTGTTCTCATCAAATGATCATCAATTACATGAGCAAAATGATATAGTGGAAGTCCATCACTTTTAATTAAAACAATGTCCATATCATTTTCAGGAAATTCAATCTTACCACGAACCAAATCATTTAAAACAATCTTTTTATTAAAATCACCTGGGGACTTTAATCTCACTATATAAGGTTCCCCATTTTTTATTTTCTCAGCTCTTTCCTCATTGGTTAAGAAACGACATTTTGCATAACTTCCATAAATTCCAATTCTTTCTTTATTTAATTCTTGCATCTTACGTGTTTCATCCAGTTCCTCTTGAGAGCAAAAACATGGATAAGCAAGTCCTTCTTCTACTAAATGTTTAGCATAAGTATGGTAAATCTCTTTTCTTTCACTCTGAATATAAGGTCCATAACTACCTTTTTGCTCTGTTTCTGATATGACACCCTCATCTATTTCAATTTCAAAATTTTTTAAGTCATCAATAATACCCTGAACTCCATTTTCAACACTTCTTTTACCATCGGTATCCTCAATTCTTAAATAGAATACTCCATTGGTTTCTTTTGGCACTTTACTTTCAATGAAAGCAGCCAATAAACTCCCCATGTGAACAAAACCAGTTGGACTTGGTGCAAAACGGGAAACTACTGCTCCCTCTGGTAAATTTCTTTCTGGGTATAAATTCTCATAATATTCAATATCATGTTTTACATCAGGAAACATTAATTCTGCTAATTCTTTATTTGTCATCATAACACATCCTTTTTTCTACCTTATTTTATAATATTTTATAGGATAAGACAATCTTTTCCAAAAATAAAATCCCTATTTCTAAGGATTTATCTACATATTGGCTGCCCCAGTTAGATTCGAACTAACGCATAATAGATTCAGAGTCTACTGCCTTACCGCTTGGCTATGGGGCAATGGACACCATTAATAATAACATACTTACCCTAAAAATTCAACTACCAAAATTTATTATTCACATACCAAAATTTATTCTTTCATATAATCGAGTAGAGAAAATTTTTCAATAGTTATTGAATGTTTTTCCCTCTCACACCACCAAGCATACCGTTCGGTACTTGGCGGTTTAATTTGCACTAATATGCACTTTTAGATAATGGTCAAGTGAATTTACTAGACCTCTTTTATTTAATTTTTCCTTAGATATTGCGCTTTGTAAAACCCGTGTCCCAGAGACATGATAATACCCTCTTCTACAATTAACGGTCACGTAGGCATCTCTGTGGTTTATTCCTAACTTTCTAAGACAAGTGTATCTCTTCCTTATCTTTTTCCACTGTTTCCATATGATTACACGCAGTTTTCTTCTTATGCTTTCGTCAGTCCTTTGCAGTAAGATTTTCATGTCTGCAATTTTAAAGTAGTTGACCCATCCACATATCAATTGTTTGAGTTTCAATAGCCTTTCGTCTAATGTAATACTCAAACTTCGACATAGTGTTTGTTTAAGTTTACTTTTAAACTTTTCTACTGATTTAATATGTGGTTTTGGTCTCCATATATTTTGATTAACTTTCTTGTAAAAGCCAAAACCTAAATACTTAATTTGGTTGGGTCTTGCGACTTTACTCTTTTCTACATTTACTTTTAGTCCTAATTTCTTAGTTATAAATGTGGTTATACTTTCCATTACTCTATTAGCTGCTTTTTCTGATTTTACCATAATAAGACAATCATCAGCATATCTTACAAAATTTAACTCCCGACTTTCTAATTCTTTATCAAGTTCATTTAACATAACGTCAAATAATAATGGACTAAGATTTCCACCTTGAGGTGTACTTTTCTTAGTTTCTTGAATTACTCCCTTTTCCATTACTCCACTTTGTAAGAATTTCCGAATTAATGATACCAAGTTGCCATCTTTGATTGTTCGTCTTATTATTCCTATTAGTTTGTCTTGATTTACCTCATCAAAGAACGATTGTAAATCAATATCTACTATCCAATCATATCCATCATTAAAGCATTCCAATGCTTTAATGACTGCTTGTTCACAACAACGATTAGGTCTAAAACCATAAGAATTATTGGAAAATTGTTCTTCATAAATAGGAGTTAAAACTTGCACTATTGCTTGTTGTATTACTCTATCTATTACACTAGGTATTCCTAGTTTTCTCATTTTTCCGTTTTCTTTTGGAATATAAACTCTTCTTACAGGTTGTGGTTTATATCTTCTATTTCTTATTTTCCATAAAATTTCTTCTTTATGTTCTCGAATATAAGTAAATAGTTCATCAACGGTTACTCCATCGACACCACTTGCTCCCTTGTTTTTGTAAACTTGCTTATATGCATTATTGAGATTTTCTTTGGAAAGTACTTTTTCTAAAAGTTCCATA
>CAYOCA010000143.1:0-2477 GCA_964402345.1 uncultured Muribaculaceae bacterium
GGTTATCGCTTAATATATTAATCACCAATTCAAATTTTGTATGAATTGGTGCTAGTATCACACTAGCCAACCCTTTTTATTCTTTTTGGGAGGCTGTCCTCAGGGGAACAGTCTCTTTATTAATGTCACAAATAAAATTATCAGCATAGGAATAATACTCAAGGTATTCTTTTTTTGTTTTAAGAGTATATCCTATTATGAAGTATTTTTGTCTTAATTTTTGAATTTGTTTTAGTTTTAAAGCGGACAAATTCACACCAATAAAATCTGGTTTTAATACTTTTTTTACTAACTTGCAATTCAAAAAAAAGCGTAATAAAAAGCTATCTGGCAATAAACTGTGAATTAAATAACCTCTAATATAATGTGGTCGATTTAATCGAAACCATAATATAGATAAAGGATTAAAACTTTGAATTGCAAATTGACCTTGATAATGATCTAATAAGTTACAAACGGTCTTTTCTAACACCCCAATGGAAGTATCAAGTTTCAATTCTATTAAAAGAGGAACTTTACCTTGAACTAAATCTAATACTTCTTCTAGTGTTGGAATATATTGATATTTTTTTATATCAGTTAAGTTTAAATCCTTTATTTCTCGATTAATACCAAAGATTCTTTTTAGATTATTATCATGAAATACAATAGCAACGTTATCTTTAGTAAGTTGAACATCTAATTCTATTGTCATTTGCTTTTGAATTGCTTTTTCAAAAGCGAGGATAGTATTTTCTAAAAAAGTATTATGAATTCCTCTATGAGTAATGATGGATGTTATTAAAAAATCTTTTTTTCTCAAATTAGTTCACCAATACAAGATATGTATCTTTCCCTTGTTTAAATACATATTTATATAAAATTGAATTTTTGAAAGAAGAAACTAATTACTATCCATACAATAAGTTTTAGCAACTTTTTTTAATATTTTATCAGTTGACTTGCTGATATCAGGACGATACTCAATTAAGGTAGGATCCTGTTGAAACAAAGTAGAATAAATACACAAAGCTGAAAGATAAGCGCCTGTCGCGGTTTGATGCAATTTATCACTTCCAATAATAGAAATATTAGGATATTGATCAAGAACATAATAAAAGGCTTCTCCATCATGAATAGATAATGCATCATAATTATAATTTTTTTTCAATTTATTTATTACCTTATCTGTATTAGCATAAGCTCTTTTGATAGAAGAATTACTACTATTTTGATAAACCCAAAGTTTTCGGATATAAATTTGAATATTAGAATTTTTTTCTTTAACCAATTTACTAATACTAGATACCCCATTATAGTATTCTGTAATATCAGTAGAACTATAAGCAGCACTTGCTTCTTGAAGAACAACATAATCAAAACTTTTTTCCATTTTCTTTCGTAAACTACTAATGTCATAAATTTGTTGTAAAGTTTTACCACCTCTACTAGAAAATGTCCAACTGACATCGTAGCCACCACTTTCAGAAATACTAGCAAATCTTTTAGGAATAGTAGATCCAATACTTTTAGGCCAATTTGTTTTACTGTTTCCTACAAATAATACTTTAATTTTTCTTACTGTAACCTTACATTTTATAGAAACATTAGCGTTAGCTTTAGAAGTAGCGGTAATAGTTGCTGTACCAACTGACTTAGCTGTTACAACACCAGAACTGTTTACAGTGGCAACTTTTGAATTGCTACTTGTCCACGTGACTTCTTGAATTGCATTAGAAGGAGAAACAGTAACAGTTAATTTTTTAGAAGCTTCATCCATCAAAGTAAACTTTTTAGAAGAAATACTTAATGTTACATCAGTTATTTTTGAATCAGCAACTATTCCTGAACTATCAGTAGTACTTTGAGTGGAGGTACCATCTTCTTCATTCTGTTCTTCTACTAATTGCTCTTGTGTTTCTAATTCAGATATTTTGTCAAGGTTAGCATTTAACAGGCAATTAGTGTATGGAACACCTAAATCACCAAGAAGTGAAACAACAAAATAAACAATATTTGGAACTAAAAACAAAAAAACTGTCATAATAATTCTTTTTATTGCTAAATTAAAATTTTTTTTCATTTGTTCAGTATCTTGAGCAATAACATTTTTTAAAAGATCAACGCTAATCATTAAAATTAAACAAATAGGTATAATAAAAAGTAAAACATTTAATATTTTTTCAATAAAATAAATTACTTTTAATACACTACTAATTTCACAAACATCCTTGATAAACCACATAAAATACCTCTTTTCTAATAAATCTATTGTATCATAATAAATTAAAAGAAAAAATAATTTTAACTAAAATTACACTAAATTGTAACAAATAATGTATATTTATATTGTTTTTTTAAGCAGAAAAAATCTTTATAAATTCAAAAACAAATTTATAATTTAAAATATTAATTATAATCTAAAAATTATATTTCTAAAATTATCTCAAAAAAAAAGAAAAATATAACCTTCTTTTAAGTTGTATTCAATAAATCTT
>CAYOCA010000144.1:0-2456 GCA_964402345.1 uncultured Muribaculaceae bacterium
AAATAAAAAGATATTATTTGAAATAACCAAAATATCTTTTTTTCATACAATAAATTAGGTGATTATAATGAATGAAAGAGCGACAAAACGCATCGTAATTGATAGTGGACACGGTGGTTCCGACAATGGAACTAGTGCTAATGGAATTGTTGAAAAAGACTTAACTTTACAAATTAGTAAATACATGCATGAAAGACTAAATGATTTAGGAATAGAAAATAGTATGTCAAGAACTACAGATGAAACCTTATCTCCAGACATACGTCCAGAACGAGTCCAAAGCTTTTATGGAACAGGAAACGATGTTATAGTTGTATCTAATCATATAAATGCTGGAGGTGGTGATGGAGCCGAAATAATTTATTCCTTACGAAATAGTGATAAATTATCAAGTATTATTAGTGATAATTTAAGTGCTACTGGTCAAAATGTTCGAAAATACTATCAAAGAAGATTACCAAGTAATCCCGAATTAGATTATTACTATATTCTTCGAGAAACTCCTAATAATGAATCAATTATTGTTGAATATGGTTTTGCCGATAGTAGCGGTGATGATGTTGAACAACTTAAAAACAATTGGCAAGATTTAACTGAAGCTGTTGTAAAATCTCTTGCCCAATATATAGGTGTTAATTATGTACCTGTAACTTCCCCAAATACTTATACAGTTAAAAGTGGGGATACCCTATGGAGTATTGCTAAAAATAACGGTTTAACTGTTAATGAATTAAAAACTTTAAACAACTTAACATCGAATACTTTATCTATTGGTCAAATTCTAAAATTAAGTGAAGAATCTTCAAATGATGAAACTTATACTGTAAAAAGTGGTGATACCCTATATTCTATTGCTAATAAATACGGTCTAACAGTTAGTGAACTTCAAAGCCTAAACAATTTAACTACAACCAATTTAAGTATCGGCCAAGTTTTAAAAATAAAAAAAGAAGTTACGGGAAATAATAACAAAACTTACACAGTCAAAAGTGGTGATACATTGTACTCAATTGCTAACTCATTTAATACAACTGTTGATGAATTAAAAAGCTTAAACAATCTTACTAGTAACTTACTAACTATCGGTCAAGTACTTTTAATTCCTAGTACTAATTCATACAAAGTCTATACTGTAAAAAGTGGCGATACCCTATATTCTATTGCTAGAGAAAACAACACCACCGTAACAGAACTTCAAAGTTTAAATAACTTAACAACTAGTATTTTAACTATTGGAAGTCAACTACTAATTCCTTAAAATTTAAGTTTCTATCAAAAAAATAAACATTTTTAATTATTTAGTACAAAATTTGGAACAAATATGGTACAATATTATAAAAAAGAAGAATTAACATTACAAAATAAGTGAAAGGAGACTTAAAAATGACTGCACCAAAATTAGATTTTTTATTAGAAGTTTTAGATAGTAGAAATTATAATCCGGAAAGTTATGATAAAAAAGTAAAAGAAAAAATAAATAAATTATATAATTTACCTGAATTAAGAAAATAATTACCTTAACTACTGATTTTTTAATAAAAATTTGATACAATACCTTATATAATATAAACAATATTTAATCTTTTTAAGATGGATATTGCTTATTTTTTTGAAGTAAAGGGAGTGTAGTAATGTTATTAGAAGTTAACAAAGATCAAATAAAAGCACTAAAAGATGATGAACTTAGAGATTTAATAGTAATGCTTAGTAAGGCAACATTAAAAAAGAATAATATTAGTAATAAGGTAGTATTACATGGTGGAAATCAAGATAGTAAAGATGGTGGTGTAGATGTAAGAATATCTGCTTCGAAACTAAATATTTTAAATGATTATATAGATAATGCTAATACAATTATTCAAGTGAAAGTTCCTAATATGACATCAGCCAAAATAAAAAAAGAAATGCTAAAGGCAGGGAAATTAAGAGAAAGTATTGAAAATTTGTCTTCATTAAACGGAAAATATGTGATAGTAAGTAGTTCTTCAGATGTAACTGATTTGGAATATCAAAAGCGAATTTCTACAATGAAAGAGTGCGTAAAAAATAAAAATATAGAAATTGATTATTATGATTCTCAAAGAATTGCTTCGTGGGTCAATGAATATTTGGGAATTGTTGCATGGATTTACGAAAAAAATGGATTATCAATTTCAGGTTGGAATTCTTTTGATGGTTGGATGAGAATTTATTTAGATTTTAATAACGAATATATATTTGATAATAATTCATTTGTTTACAGGGATGATTACAGTGATGAACATAAAATATCTGTTCTAGATACAATAAAAGAAATAAGAAAAAAATTAAATACACCAAAGCAAGTAATAAGAATTGCAGGATTATCAGGAGTAGGCAAAACTAGATTTGTTTTTTCATTATTTGATGAAAGAATTGATAGTGATGCTATAAATCATGATTATTTATTGTATTGTGATATTAGCAATAATCCTGAT
>CAYOCA010000145.1:0-2449 GCA_964402345.1 uncultured Muribaculaceae bacterium
TAAATAAAGTTTTAAAACTCTTCTTACTATTTACATCATAGTAGTAATAAAGCATGCTAGTAAATAAAGTTTTGCCAAATCTTCCTGGTCTCAAATAGACAAGTACTGAACCCACATCTTCTAAAATACTCAAATACATAGTTTTATCGACATAATAATAACCTTCTTCTTTTAAAACTTTGTAATTACTAATTCCATAAGGTATTTTTTTCATTAATATTACCATCTCATAAACTATATTATAACGTATTCTACTAAAAATGGAAATAGTTTTTTTAACTATTTCCCACTTTAATTTTTTAACACATAAGGTGAATTTTGAGTGTCATTTCCCTTTGCTATTGTTATTAAGTGAAATTTCACTTAATAACAATAACGTGTCAGAAAGAGCTGTAAGGAGCTGAAAAACAAAGTTAATTACTTCGAAAGGATTTAGAACGATAGATGGAGCTAAAATGTTTGCAAGATCAAAAAGTTTCTTAACAACGTCTAAATTCAGAGAAGAAAACTTATTTCAAAGTTTAGTAGATCTATTCTCTGGAAGGGAATATAAGTTTCCCTAATTTTTGTGTGAAAAACTACTCACAAGTCTATAATAAACCCCAAGTAGTTACCTTCGAAAAATCCCCACTTTTTTTATCAAGTTAACTTCTATTCTTTATAATGAAAAAAATTACTTAAAATCATCTATTTAAAAATTAATTTTATTCTAAATAGTCTTTGTTTTTGATATCAACACTACTGATTGATTCAAATCTTTTAGTAATTTTATCTGTTGTGATATTAATATTTTCAACATCTTTATTTACTGTTTCAATACTTTTTGATAATTTGTTCCAACGTTCTTTATATCTTGAAAATTCTAATCCTAAACGATTCAATTCCTCATGGATAATAGACGAATACTTATCCCGTTCAATATTTTTTAAAAGTACTTGAATAACTGTTAAGGTAGACATCAAAGTAGTTGGTGAAGTTAGCCATACTCTTTTTCTATTAGCATATTCAATTAATTCAGTATGATAGGCATTAATTTCTGCAAATATTGCTTCTGCAGGTAAGAACATGATAGCCTGTGTACTAGTAATATTTGGAATGATGTATTTGGCACTAATAGCATCAATGTGTTTTTTTACATCCAACTTAAATTGTTTTTCAGCTTGTTCTCTTTCAGTCCTACTTTTAGTTTTATCAACCATGATACGATAATTTTCTAAAGGAAATTTAGAATCAATCGCAATAGTTCCTAAAGGTTTTGGTGCAAAAATAACAGCGTCAGCAATTGTATTATTAGGAAATTGATACTGCGTTTGGTAAATGCGATTATTATTTTCCCCAAAAATATTTATTAAAATATGATTCAAATTTACTTCTCCAAATATTCCTCTTGTTTTTTTATCAGTTAAAATACTTTGCAAAGAGACAATATCAGTAGAAAGATTGTCTATTTTCTTTTGAGCTTCATCTATTTTAGAAAGACGTTCTAATATATTAGTAAATGTTCTATTCGTTTTAGAGAAATTTTCATCTAAACGTTCATTTACTTTTTCGTTCATAACGGTTAAGCGATATTCTAACATCTCGTTTAACCGATCAAAATCTTCTGTCATATTTTTCATAATGTCCACTTTAAAACTAGACATTTCTTTTACAGTGGTTGTCTCTAATTTACCAATTCTTTCTGTAATACTAGCTTCATTAACATTTTTAATAATCGCGATTATTACTAGAACGATAATTATGATGATACCTATTAAAATAATATAATCCATCATTTTTCTCCCTCCTTATTCTTACCTTTATTTTATCATAAATTAATAAGACTTGAGCATTATTTACTAAGAGAGAATAAAAATCAAATTTTTCTTAATCATTTTTAGTCTTATTAGTCCTTATTTTGTTAAATAATGTTTTAATATTAATTTTAAAAGTGTCTAAAATACTTATTTTCTACTTAGAAAAGAATTTAATTATTATGAATATTTATACCTTTCTTAAAAAAATAATTTTATTTAAAACTTTCTAAATTGACTATTCAAAGATAAATAAAATACATATGATATTATGGAAAGGAGATATAAAATGGACGGTTTTGAAAATGCAAGGAGAAAAATAGATGAGTGTAATAAAAAGCCTAAATTTATTTGTTGTATAGGTACAACCGGACCTACTGGTCCGACTGGACCTTCTGGTGGTCCGGTTGGTCCGACTGGCCCTACTGGACCAATTGGTCTTTCTGGAGCTACTGGCCCTACTGGCGCTACCGGTCCTGCAGGATTGACAGGTCCTACTGGAGCTACTGGTTCAATTGGCGCCACCGGAGCTACTGGAGCTACTGGGGCAACAGGACCTACAGGATTGACAGGTCCTACCGGAGCAACCGGTTCAATTGGTGCAACCGGTCCAACAGGTGCAACCGGTCCGACTGGTCCTACTGGAGCTACTGGAC
>CAYOCA010000146.1:0-2350 GCA_964402345.1 uncultured Muribaculaceae bacterium
AAAAATGAATTTTTAAACAGATTTAAAACAGAAACTGGATATGATTTTAATATTATATCTCAAGAAAAAGAAAATGAATTAACTGTTTTTGGTACAACAAGATTTGTAAAAGATAAAGTATGTGTATTTATTGGAGGTGGAGGTTCTACTGAAATCTCAATATATGATAATGTAATAAAAGAAAGTATCAATACCAAGATTGGTGTTATAGATATAATGCAAAAATTTCCAGATTTAGCAGAAGATATTGCAAAAACTAGTCTCGATACAGTAAAAGCATGCATAAAAGAAAAGCTAAACATACCAAAAGAAAAAGCTGATATATTAATATTAGCAGGTGGTGGACATGAAAAATTTGCAAGATATTCAGGGATTAAATATGAAACTAATACTTTATATATCGATGTAGCTTCTCCAATTATGATGGATATAGAAACAAGAAAAAAAGAAACTGAAAGATATTATAAAGCCATTTCTTTAGATGATATAAGAAATAAAGTTAACGATCCAGATTGGTGGTATACAACAAGGGCAATGAGTGCATTTGTATTAGTAGTTGCAGAAGAAATTGGTGCTAAATATATAGTACCAACAGATATTGCTATGGTATATGGACTTTTAAATGGTGAAATATAAAAGGAGAAAATTAGTTATGAATGATATTATAGAAGACTTATTAAAAATATACATATCTTGTATTGATAGTTATAATTCAAAAATTTATCAAACTATAAATGATAAATATACAATAATAGATAAATCAATGCTTGCAATATATCAGTATATTAAAATCTTAGAAGACAAGAATGAAAAAGATCAAGAAGCTATAGATGTTTTAACTAGTTATATATTAAAACAAATTATATATAGTGAAACAGGAAATATAGTATTTGAAATAGTTGATAAATCTAAAGTTGACCTTTACAATGAAATTTTAGATGAATTAGTAATAGAAAAATTTGATTATAAAAATAGAATCATGAAAAAACTAAAATACAACTATAAAAAGATAAAACCTAATAAATATAGTAATCTTATTTCATTTTTAGAAGATATTGCAGAATTTTCTTTATTTCAAAAATTAGTTTTAAGAGGAAATCAAGAAGCAGTGATGTTATTAAAGAAAATAAAAAATAAGATTATTACACAATCTTCTAACTTGAATACTAATGATTTTTTTTATCATGAAAAACAAAAAATTATTGATTTAATAAATACTAATGAATTTTTTGAAAGTCAGTATGGAAAACTAAGTTTAGTAGCATTGAACTTAAAAGATGTATATAGATATTCTAATTTACCATCACAATTGCCAGAAAATGTACTATTACATCAATACACAATGACTGTTATGAGTATTATGATGGCTGAATATTGTAATAACAATTTAGAAGATAAATTTGATTTATATACTATTATTGTTAAATCATTATTTCACGATTTTGGAGAATATAAAGGAACTGAAATAATAACTCATTTTAAAAATTATAATGAAACAACTAAAAAAATGTTTGCCGAAATTGAAGAAAAGGATGAAAAAGAGTTAGAAAATCAAATTTGCACAAATCTCTATATTATTATCTCCAATTATAAGAATGGTTTAGAAGGGTATTTATCAGAACTAATTGATAAAATGCTAGGTATTATGAAACTTTGGGTTGAAGTAGGATATTTTAATAATAATACACATATAAAATCAATAAATTCTATTTATCAAGATAGATTTAAAAGATTTTTAAGAATTGAAAAAATAGATAATGTTCATAATAAAGACTTCTATTTAGAACTTTTAAGAGAATACTATATATACATAAAAGAACATTTAGTTGAAAAAGATTTAAATTACTTTTTTAAATACTTTACCGAAGAAGAGTTACAGCAATTTAGAAGTGAGATAAAACTTTTAAAAGATAATCCAAATGAATTTTTGAAATCATGAAAATTAATAGAAAGTAGGTAAAATATGGATTTAGAAAAAACAAATAATAATTCGATGATTATTAAATACCAAAATACAGATAATGTCTTAGAAGATATATGTTCTATTATTGAATCAGCACGAAATTATGCATATCAATCTGTCAATATAGCATTAGTTGAAAGAAACTGGTTTATAGGATACAGAATTGCAGAAGAAGAATTAAAGGGCGAAAATCGTGCAGACTATGGTACAGAAGTATTGAAAAAGCTATCCAAAGAATTAAAGAAAGAATACGGAAAAGGTTTTGAATTAAGAAATTTGTACTATTTTTTACAATTTTACAAAATGTTTCCAAACATTTTGCATTCAGCGAATGCAAAATCTAATAAATTACTTTCTTGGACTCATTATAGAACTTTGCTACAAGTT
>CAYOCA010000147.1:0-2339 GCA_964402345.1 uncultured Muribaculaceae bacterium
TAGCAGCTGTTTCTTCAAAAATAGCAGCAATTTGCTCATATCCATCTTTTTTAGCTTTACTAGCATAATAAGTATATTTGTTTCGAGCCTGACTTTCACCCGCAAATGCTGTCATTAAATTTTGTTCTGTTTTACTTCCCTTTAATTCCATTTCTTACACTCTCCTTCTTTTTTCTAGTTAAGCAATCACAACTATTCTTATTACAAGGAATTTTATATTTTTACGATAATTCATTTGTAATAATGATTGCTAATAATATTATAGCATCAGTATTGTGTTTATTCAATAAAATTAACCAATGTTTTTTTAGCATTTATATTTAAAACACCATAATTAAAATTTAATTTTACTTTCTATATATTCTTCAACTTCCTCAATCGATAAAATAATTTGTTCCATAGTATCCCTGTTTCTAATCGTAACCGTTCCATTGTTTAGAGTATCATCATCAATAGTAATACAAAAAGGTGTTCCAATAGCATCTTGTCTACGATATCTTTTTCCAATACTAGCTGTTTCATCATAAGTACACATAAAACTTTTCTGCCATTTTTCTGTTAATTCTTTAGCAAATTCAGCATGATATTTTTTTACTAAAGGTAATACTGCTGCTTTATATGGAGCTAAAGCAGGAATAAATTTCATTACTTCTCTCGTCGTTCCATCTGCTAATTCTTCTTCACAATAAGCATCAAATAGTACTGCTAATATCGTACGATCTAACCCATAAGTAGATTCAATAATATATGGAATAAATTTCTCTCCTGTTTCTGGATCTAAATATTCCATACTTTGTCCTGAATATTCCTGATGTCTAGATAAATCATAATCAGTTCTATTATGGGTACCATTAATCTCTCCCCAACCAAAAGGAAAAAGATATTCAATATCACAAGCCTCTTTGGCATAATGAGCTAGTTTTTCATGATTATGAAATCTTAATTTTTCTTCTGAAAGTCCTAAATCTATAAAGAACTTCTTTCCATATTCTTTAAAGAAATTATAAAAGCCAGTATCCGTTCCCGCTTTACAAAATGTTTGATATTCCATTTGTTCAAATTCAATCGTTCTAAATGTAAAATTACCTGGTGTGATCTCATTACGAAACGCTTTGCCAATTTGTCCAATAGAAAAAGGTAATTTTGCTCTCATACTTCTTGATACATTTAAGAAATTTACATATTCTCCTTGAGCATTTTCTGGTCTTAAATAAACAATATTTTTAGCATCCTCTGTAACACCACGATATGTCTCAAACATCAATTTAAACTGTCTAATTTCTGTAAAATCAGATTTTCCACAATTTGGACAAGGTACTTTATTTTCTCTAATGTATTGAATTAATTCTGAATTACTCATAGCGTCTCCCATACTACTATTTGAATAATCATTAACTAGATTATCAGCGCGATGTCTAGTCTTACAAACCCGACAATCTGTTAGGGGATCGGCAAAAGATTCTACATGCCCAGATGCTTCCCAGACTCGAGGATGCATTAAAATATCAGCATCTAATTCATAAGCATTACTCCTTTCTTGAATAAATCTTTTTCTCCATGCGTCTTTGATATTATTCTTAATTCTACTACCTAATGGACCATAATCCCAGGTATTCGCGAGTCCTCCATAAATTTCACTTCCTTGATAAATAAAACCATATTGCTTGGAATAAGCAACTAATTTTTCCATTGTTAAAGTTTCCATATTCTAAATCACCTCATTTTAAATATAAAAAAGAATCCTAGTTAGTCGTAAGGACGAGTAATTCCCGCGGTTCCACCTTACTTATTCCTAAATAGAATCCCTCTTTTAATATCGCTCCATGGATGCCACTCCATATCTTCGCTTTTCTTCTTAACAATTAACTATATTTTAATACGGATAGGTTTATAAGTCAATTTATTTTTAATTATTTTAATACTGTGAAATATCCTTACAAGAAGCAACTTTTTCCTTCTATCTCATTTTTTATTATCACAAGACTTAGAATTACTTATCCATACTGTTGGTTCATAAACAACTTCTATAAATAAAATATCTTTACTTTTTTTTCACAAATAAAATACAAAAATGTTCAATTGAAAGAAATAGTAATTACATCAATATCTTTTTTTGGAAGTATAGAACTATAAGCATCAACCCCCATATAAGTAACCGCTACTGCTTTAATTCCTGTTTAATTTTATTTACTCTTTTGAAACTTTTTTATTTATAAATGTTACATATAATACATCAAATTCTCTTCACTCCATTAAAATGACCTAAATCATCTTTAGAATATTCATACTTTATCTGGTAAGTCATCCCACCTTTTTCATTTCCAACACTTTTTGATTTT
>CAYOCA010000148.1:0-2324 GCA_964402345.1 uncultured Muribaculaceae bacterium
AATAGTAGAAATACTATTTTCTTTTCATTGCATTTTACTCTATTATTTTATATAATAATCATATAATTTATTGATTACTATTTTTATATTAGTTATTATATAAATAGAAGTTACCGTTTAACTTATTATAATACTGGCGGTTTAGCATATAAAAATTTATACAAGGAGGATATTATGAAGATATATAATACATTAACAAAACAAGTAGAAGAATTTATACCCAGAGTTGATAAAAAGGTAAAGATGTATACATGTGGACCTACAGTCTATCATTATGCCCATATTGGTAATCTAAGGACTTATATTATGGAAGATATTTTAGAAAAAACATTGAATTATTTAGGATATCAAGTTGATAGAGTTATGAATATTACAGATGTAGGTCACTTAACTAGTGATAGTGATAGTGGTGAAGATAAGATGCTTAAAGGAGCTAAAAGAGAACATAAGACTGTACTAGAGATAGCTGATATGTATACTAAAGCATTTAGGAATGATACTTCAAAATTAAATATAAAATGGCCTGATACAGTAAGTAAAGCTACAGATAATATTGATATGTATATTCAAATAATTAAAAAATTAATTCAAGATGGATATGCTTATCCATCTGGTGGAAATATTTATTTTGATACTTCTAAATTAGAAGATTATTATCAATTAACCAATCATAAAATTGATGAGATGGTTGTAGGAGTTCGAGAAGGTGTTGAAGAGGATCATAATAAAAGAAATCAAGCTGATTTTGTATTATGGTTTACAAAATCAAAATTTCAAAAACAGGAACTTAAATGGGATAGTCCTTGGGGTATAGGTTACCCTGGATGGCATATTGAATGTTCTGGGATCGCTATTAAATATTTAGGGGAATACTTAGATATTCATTGTGGCGGTGTAGATAATATTTTTCCTCATCATACGAATGAAATCGCTCAAAGTGAAGCATATTTAGGTCATAAATGGTGTAATTATTGGGTGCATGGCGAACACTTAAATGATAAATCTGGAAAAATGAGTAAAAGTAATGGAGAGTTTTTAACAATTAGTTTATTAGAAGAAAAAGGCTATGATCCTTTAAGTTATCGCTACTTATGTTTGAATAGTTATTATCGTAATACTCTAACTTTTAGTTATGAAGTATTGGATGGGGCTAGTCGAGAATATCAAAAATTGAGAAAAAGAACTTTATCTTTAGGTAGTATTGGAAAAATAGAGGAAGAGAAAATTAAAAATTTTAATGATCAATTTAAAAATGCTTTAGAAAATGATTTGAATACTTCTAGTGCAATTACTATTTTGTATGATGTATTAAAAGATAAAGAGATGAATGATTGTACTAAAAGACAATTAGTGAAGATGTTTGATGAAGTATTATCTTTAGATTTACTTAAAGAAAAAGAACAAATAATTGATGAAAAATTCACAAGTTATATTACAGAGATGATAAAAAAAAGAAATGAATATAAAAAAAAGAAGGAATATGATCAGGCAGATTTGATTCGGGAAGAACTTAAAGAAAAAGGAGTTATAATTAAAGATACTAGAGAAGGAACTATTTTTGAAATTGTAAGGTAGGTGAAATTTTATGTATTACGGTTATTATTATGATTTTACTTATATTTTGGTAATTATTGCATGTTTAATTACCTTGGGTGCTCAGGTTTTAGTAAATAGTAGATATGCAAAATACAAAAAACAAAAAAATAGTACTGGTATGAGTGGGTATGATACAGCTAGAAAGATACTAGATACTAATGGACTTACGGATATTGATATTGTAAGAGTTAGTGGTACTTTGAGTGATCATTATGATCCAGTAAAACGAAAAATAAGTTTATCAGATGATATATTTGAAGGGAAAAGTATTGCTTCGGTTGCTGTTGCTGCTCATGAATGTGGACATGCACTTCAAGATAAAGAGGGTTATGTTTTTCTTAAAATTCGTCATAAGATTGTTCCGACAGTTAATCTTTGTTCAAAACTAGGATATTTTGTAATTTTCTTGGGATTTCTATTTGGCTATTTTGAAATGGCTATGATTGGGTTTATTCTATTGTGTGCTATTTTAGTGTTTCAGTTAGTTACTTTACCAGTAGAGTTTAATGCTTCCCATAGAGCGATGATTCAGCTTAAAAAATTAGATATTGTTGATGAACGTGGTAATGAAGGAGCAAAAAGGATGCTTGGAGCAGCCGCGATGACTTATGTAGCAAGTTTAGCTAGTACTTTATTACAGTTACTCAGAATGTTACTACTTATTCTTAGTCGAAGAAGAGATGATTAAGAGTTTTCCACAAAGGTGTGGAAAAATAAAAATACTATAG
>CAYOCA010000149.1:0-2304 GCA_964402345.1 uncultured Muribaculaceae bacterium
ATAAATATATAATTACATAGTATTAATCTTTTTTATTGACAAACGATTGTTCATGATGTATAATTGATATAGATGGAGTTGAAGATAATGAATGATAAAATAGTTATAAAAGGTGCTAAAGAGCATAATTTAAAAAATATAGATATAGAAATACCAAGAGACAAACTTGTTGTAATAACAGGTTTATCTGGTTCTGGAAAATCATCATTAGCATTTGATACAATATATGCAGAAGGGCAAAGAAGATATGTTGAATCTTTATCTTCCTATGCAAGGCAGTTTTTAGGGTTAATGGAAAAGCCAGATGTTGAGTTAATAGAGGGACTTTCACCTGCTATATCAATTGATCAGAAGACTACTTCTAAAAACCCTCGTTCTACTGTTGGAACAGTAACAGAAATATATGATTACTTAAGATTGTTATATGCAAGAGTTGGAATCCCTCATTGTCCAAATTGTGGTAAGAGGATAAGGAAACAGTCTGTAGATGAAATAGTAGATCAAATAATGCAAATGCAAGAAGGAAGCAAAATATTAGTAGTTGCACCAATAATTCGAGGTAAAAAAGGAGAACATGTTAAATTACTAGAGAAAATATTAAAGGAAGGCTTTGTTCGCTGTAGAATTGATAATGAAATTATTGATTTATCTAATGGAATACCAGAACTTGATAAACAGAAAAAGCATACAATAGAAGTAGTAGTTGATAGGTTAATAGTATCTGCTACAATTCAAAAAAGATTAACAGATTCTGTTGAATTAGCTTTGCATCAAGCTAATAATTTAGTTATCGTTGTAAATTTGACAGATAATCAAGAGCAATTATTTTCTCAAAATTATTCATGCCCTGATTGTACAATAAGTCTAGAAGAATTAACGCCTAGAATGTTTTCATTTAATAGTCCATTTGGTGCATGTCCTGATTGCACTGGGCTTGGTGAAATTTTAAAAATCGATGTAGATAAAATAATGCCTAATAAAGATAAAAAATTAAATGATTATGGAGCTATTCAAGGTTGGTCAGGAGGAGGAAGTATTATAGATTCAATAAGTGGAATGTATATTGATGGACTTTGTAAACATTATAACGTAGATCCTAATACTAAGTTAAAAGATTTGCCAAAAGAGTTTTTAAATATATTGTTATATGGTAGTGGGGATGAAAAAATAAAATTTGAACATGTTAGTAGAACTGTTTCAAGAAAATTTGAAACTGAATTTGAAGGAGTAGTAAATGCACTGCAAAGAAGATTTGCCGAAACAAAATCACCTGCTATGAAGTCATATTATGAAACGTTAATGTCTGCATCACATTGTCAATTATGTAATGGGACTAGATTAAAAAAAGAAGTTTTAGCAGTAACAATTGGTGGACTTAATATAAGTCAATTATGTGACAGAAATATTTCTTCAATAAAACAGTTTATAAATAATATATATGAAACAAAAATGTCAAATAAAGCTAAGATGATATCAGAACAAATTATAAAAGAACTGAATAATAGATTGCAATTTTTAATTGATGTTGGTCTTAATTACTTAACTTTATCAAGAGCAGCGGGTACTTTGTCTGGAGGCGAAGCACAAAGAATAAGGCTTGCAACTCAAATAGGTTCAGGACTTACAGGTGTTTTATATATTTTAGATGAACCAAGTATTGGTTTACATCAAAGAGATAATGAAAAGTTGCTTGCATCTTTAAAAAAGATGAGAGATTTAGGAAATACTTTAATTGTAGTTGAACATGATGAAGATACTATGAGACAATCCGACTATATTGTGGATATAGGGCCAGGTCCCGGAGTGCATGGAGGAAATGTGGTCTTTTCAGGTAACCCTAATGATATATTAAAGTGTGAAGATTCTATAACTGGAAAATATTTAAGCGGTAAACTAAAAATTGAAGTGCCTAAAACTAGAAGGAAACAAGAAAATGGATATATAGAAATAAAGGGAGCAAAAGAAAATAACCTAAAAAATATAAATGTAAAATTTCCAATAAGTAATTTTATTTGTGTAACTGGAGTATCAGGCAGTGGTAAATCAACACTTGTAAATCAAATATTATATAAGGCTGCAGCAAGTAAAATTAATAGAAGTAATTTAAAACCTGGAAAGCATAGTAAAATTATAGGACTTGACAAAATTGATAAGGTTATAAATATTGACCAATCTCCAATAGGTAGAACACCTAGGTCAAATCCGGCTACATATACTGGTATGTTTGACCCAATAAGAGATTTATTTGCAACAACGAATGAAGCAAAAATGAGAGGATATCAAAAAGGAAGATTTAGTTTTAAT
>CAYOCA010000150.1:0-2124 GCA_964402345.1 uncultured Muribaculaceae bacterium
TATTTAATTAAAGACTTCCTTTTTTATAAAAAATTCGTTATAATAAATTTGAAAGGAGTAAAATTTATGGATACAGATTATGGATTGACTTGGTTGATTGCTACTTTGGGAATTTTTGCTATTTTTATTGGTATTATTGTTTTTGCAATCCTCATTTTATATTTTGTTGGATTGTGGAAACTATTTAAAAAAGCTGGTAAAAATGGTTGGGAGGCAATTATACCTTTTTATAATACTTGGGTGTTAGTAGAAATTTCTGGATTAGCATGGTGGTATTTTCTATTAATTATATCTAGAACAATCGCTAGTATTTTAAAGCTTGATAGTTTAGATTCACTATGTCAGCTTATTGCCTTAGTTGCATCTTTCTTCTGTTATTATAATATCAGTAAGAAAATACATAAGGATGTGGGATTTGCAATTTTAATGACATTATTCCCTTGGATTATGATTCCTGTTATTGGCTTATCAAATCATTATCAAATTGATCAATCTATTATGGTTAGTGAACATGGTCCTATTAATGGCGAAAAACAATCTAACACAGTAAGAAATGAAAACAATGTTAGAAGTGAAGAAAAAAATGATGGTGAAAATAGTGAGCATGAGATCAGATTCTGTCCTCATTGTGGAAATCAGTTAGATGCTGGAGTTAAATACTGTGGAAAGTGTGGAAAAGAAATTTAAGTATTTCTTTTTTTGTTTAAATAAAGTATAGTTTTTTATTTATAAAAATATTTTATTATGAGAAAATGAAAGAGATTAAAAAGATATCAAACATGAATTAATCAGTGATATCCTATATTACTTTACAATGAATTATTAATTGATGAAATTTTACTTTTAGAGAAATAGTTCTTTACTTGATTGTAGAAGTTTGTGTAGAGTTTGCATATATATAACCTGAATACGTTTTATCATCAAAAGTTCCTTGAGATATATCAGAATCTACCCATAAATATACTTGATATGTTGTAGCAGTTGATGTTAGAGTTACTGTTGCTAAAGTTTGATCCCCTGTTTTGGTTATTTCACCTGATGATACTGTTGTTGATCCTTGAAGTACAATGTATTTTAATGCTCCATTTGCTAGGGGAGCTGTTGTTTCCGTATTAGTATAAATGACAATATTTGCTTCCGTATAAATTTGGCAATCTGCTGATTTAGATAATGTTAATTCTGTATTTTCGCCTTCTAGATAATTTGTACTACTTGCTAATGTCAGATTGTTAATTGCTTGTCCTCCAGTATACTCTACTTGAAAACAGCCTCCTTCTCCTGTAGCAGTATTACTAGATGTAGTTAGATTCATAAAGGCGTAGGTTACTCCTAAGGAAAAAATTATAATTATTCCTATAGAAATTAATAATTTAATATTTGGTTTTTTCATGTTAACCTCCTTATTAGTTGGTTTGGTTTTATCTAGTTTTCATATTGATATCATAGCAAAAAAAAAGAATTTTTTCAATATAAATAGAAAATGTTTATAGAGTATCTGAGTACTATAATGAAATGTCTGCTTTGATACAAATGTATTTTTTATAGATTTTTAACTACCTTAATTTATTATTTATATGAAATTCTTTTGTAATTGTTTAATTACACTTTATTGACTAATTTACAACTGAATCTATATTATGAAATCTGTTGATTTTTTAGTTGGAAATATTTATACTAAGAAATAAAGTATTTTACCATTATGTTTCACAAAACGTTGTAATTCACGCAAATTCTAGTCAATTAATACACTTTCTTCTTTGAAAAATTATTTCTTTTTTTTATTAGGAAATTAATAAACTTTGACCTACTGAAAGTAAATTTGATGTTAAATTATTAAGTGTTTTAAGATTGTTTACTGTAGTATTGTATTTTCTTGCTATAGAATATAGAGTATCTCCTGGTTTGACAGTATAAGTTATGGTTGTACTGGGAATTTCAACTGTACTAGTAATTGGAATTTTTAATGTTTGATTGATAGAAAGATTATTTGAAGTTAAATTATTTAACTGTTTTATTATGTCAACTGTTGTATCATATTTTTTAGCAATGGCATATAGAGTATCACCGTTTACGCTTTTTATGGGCTATTTATTATTAAATGTAAACTTTATATTTATAGTCTTA
>CAYOCA010000151.1:0-2123 GCA_964402345.1 uncultured Muribaculaceae bacterium
TATTAGTACCACTCAACCAATTTTTGTTTAGTCCTAAATCAAAGTAATTTATTTCTTTAAATTAGATACAAAAGCACTAATTCCTTTTTCTAAAGTATCATAAGAAATTAATCCTGAATTACACATCATACCACCTACATTATTTTTATTTAAGAATGAACTACTGTTATAGTTTCCTGTTTCCAATTTACTAATAGCAACAGTAATTAATATTTGTTCTTCATTCAACCCTAATTCTTGTCCTTTTTCAGCAATTTTACCACTGATACTATCCAAATATACACATACTTCCCAATGTTATTAACTTAAGAAGATAGAAAATGAAAATTCTATCTTTTTTTGATACAATAAAGAAAAGAATAAAAGAGGTAAAAGGATGAAGTATTCATATAAAAATATAAATATTGTAAAAGAAGAATTAGAAAAGTGTGATTTTACATCAAAATGTAGAATAAGTAAGAAAGATTATATAAGAAAAAGAAAAGTTGGTCCACAAGATATTGTTTTGTATGAATTAAATAAGAAAGGATTAAGTACTAAAATGGAAATTATAAACTTTAATAATATCAATGATATAAAAGAAATAAGTTCACCAGGTCTATTTAAACAAAGAGAAAAATTAAATCCAGAAGCATTTATTTACTTAATGCAAGTATCATTAAAAGAATTTTATATAGGATATCAAAGTGAAGTGAAAACATATAAAGGTTATATACTTACAGGAATAGATGGTAGTGATTTTGAAATACCAAACACAAAGAACTCAAGAGAAAAATATAATGGAAAACAACAAAATCAATGTGCAAGAGTAACAGTATCAACATGTTATGATTTATTAAATAAATATACATTGGATACAATTGTTGAAAAATATGATTATAGTGAAACTGAAATGGCACAAAAGCATTATGAAACAATCGATAGAGAAAAATTATTAGGTGATTTTAAATCAATTAGAATAATGGATAGGAATTATAGAAATCTAGGTAATATATATCATTATATTAAAAATAATGATAAATTTTTAATAAGAATAGCATCATCTGTTTATGAAAAAGAAAATCAAGCAATGAATTCAAATGATGAAATAATTGAAATAAAGTATGAATATAACAGAGCAAAATACTATAAAGATATAGATCCTGAATTTTACGAATACTTTAGTTCTGGAAATACTGTTAAAGTTAGATGTGTTAAACTAGAATTAGAAACTGGTGAGATAGAGATATTACTTACTAATTTAGAAAAGGAAGAATTTACAACAGAAGAAATAAAAAAAATATATAATTTACGTTGGCAAATAGAAATAAATTATAGACATTTAAAAAATGATTTAAAAATAGAAAGTATAACTAGTAGCAAAGAAATCTTGATTAAACAAGATATATATAGTCAAGTTCTAGTTTCTAATATGCTTCAAGCTTTTATTAACGACAATGATGAAAATATTAATCAAGAAAAATATAAAAACAAAATGAAAACTAATTCAAATATGTCTGTTGGCATTTTTAAGAATACATTAATTTATATTTTATTAGAAGATAATGCAAAGAAACGTTGTGAAATGATGGATAAATTTTGTACAACGATAGAAAAGTATATAATTCCAATTAAGCCAGGAAGGAAAAATAAAAGAAATAGTAATCCTAAAAACAGATATCATATTAATCAAAGAAAGACTTTTTAACTAAAGTACGAAAAAGATAGAATTTTCATTTTCTATCTTCTTAAGTTAATAACATTGCCTTAATCTTCTTTTTTCTCAACAAAAGGTTCTCGAGGGGATTTATTCAGTCAAGAGTATGGGATTATTTACACTTCTTCCTTGCAATTACTGAACAATGTAAGGCGAACTTACACTTCCATCTCCACCCGACGTAGAATTCTCAGGGCTAAGTGACACGGAGGGTCGTACGCCGAGCGATTCTATAACACTGTCATTGCTCAGAAATTTCGAATCGTAGACGTAGAACGACTCCGCATAGCGCAAGTCGAAGTAACACGGAGTAAAGGTCCACACGTTCCACCCTGTATACAAATAATAACTAGAATTTGAAGCATCATTTAATCCCCCTGCTAGCATTATTTCATCAGATGTTAATAAAGCAACTGGATATGTTAAT
>CAYOCA010000152.1:0-2040 GCA_964402345.1 uncultured Muribaculaceae bacterium
GTGCATTTATTGTGTTTAGTATAAGAATTGTAATTAGGATGATTAATGTAATCTTTTTTATGTTCATTTCTTATTTTTTTAAATATATACCTCCATTTATTTTCATGTAATCAATGTTATAATTAAACATTGATTATTTTTTATTTTTATTTTTAAAATATTTATATTTTTCAATTGAAAATTTTAAACAAAATATTTTCATTATATCCGAACTAATTTTATGTAATTTATATATATGGTTTATATACATATAGTCTATATATACAACTTTTATTTTAAGGGGGTGGAAATATAACAAACTTTAATAAATGTACTTGTGTGAAAGTAAATAAAGAAAAAATGGATTTAATTAAAGTAAAAGGATTAAAATTACAAGATATCTTAGACAAAGCAATGGACAAGGAACTTGGAATTTCAGAAATGCCTCCTGAAGAAGAAAGAATATTAGAATTAACAATAAAAATTGAAAAAATAAAAAAAGAAAGAGATGAAGCACTACGTGACTGTGATAAAAAAATAAATATTTTAATGAAAAATCTAATAGAATCAAGAAATCATGAGGAAGAAAACTATAATAAACAGATAGAATTATTAAAATTAGAAAAAGAATATTTAGAAAAACAAATGGAGTAAAAGATGTCAAAAAATATATTAATACTAATGGGAAGTCCAAGAAAAGAAGGAAATACAGACATATTATGTGATGAATTCATAAAAGGAGCAAAAACAACAGGAGCATCAATAAATAAAATTTATGTTCATGAAAAAAATATAGAATATTGTGTGGGATGTAGTGAATGTTATATACAAAAAGATAAATATTGCGTAGTACATGATGATGATATGCGAGAAATTCTTGACTTAGCTCAACAAGCAGATATAATAGTCTTTGCTTCACCAGTATATTTCTATACAGTAACAGGACAAATAAAAACTTTAATTGATAGAATGACTCCAAGATACCAACAATTAACAAATAAAGAATGTTATTTTATAATTGATGGATTTACACAAGAATCAGAAAATCTAAAAAGAGCAGTAGAAGATTTCAGAGGACTTCTTGACTGTATGCCAAATCCAATAGAAAAAGGAATGGTTCTTGCAACAGGAGTTTGGGAAAAAGGCGATGTTAAAGATACAAAATTTATGAAAGAAGCATATGAACTTGGAAAAAGTATTGATCAATAACTTATATTTAAAAAAATAGAATAATAGGTGGTTTTTAAAATGAAAAAAAATGGGATTCGGAATGATGAGATTGCCTTTAAACAAAAAAGACGATCTTAAAGATATTAATCAAGAAGAAGTAAATCGTATGGTTGACTTATTTATAGAAAAAGGATTTACATACTTTGATACAGGATATGAATATCATGGTGGAGAAAGTGAAGTTGCATTAAACAAAGCAGTAATAGCAAGATATCCTCGTGATTCATTTATTATTGCAGATAAACTTCCTGTATATAAAATAATAAAAGAAGAAGAGTTAGTTCCTATTTTTGAAGAACAATTAGAACGTCTTGGTGTTGAATATTTTGATTATTATCTAATGCATAATGTAAGTGGATTTTCAGAACCAGGTTTTATAGGAGTAAACTCTTTTGAATTTGCAAATAAAATGAAAGAAGAAGGAAAAGTAAAAAAATTAGGATTATCATCACATGCTAATGCAGAATATTTAGATAATATACTCATACAACATCCTGAAATGGAATTTGTACAACTTCAATTAAATTATCTTGACTGGGAAAGTACTTCTATCGAAGCACGTAAGTGTTATGAAGTTGCACGTAAACATAATAAACCAATTATTGTTATGGAACCTCTTAAAGGTGGATTTCTTGCTAATGTTCCTGAAGAAGCTGAAAAATTAATGAAAGATTATAATGGTCAAAGTCCTGTTGAATGGGCATTACGTTTTGTTGCAGGTCTTGAAGGAGTAATATTAGTTCTTTCAGGAACAAGTGACTATCAACAAATGGAAGAAAATATTAAAATATTTGATGATATTCAACCACTAAATGAAGAAGAACATGAAAT
>CAYOCA010000153.1:0-2033 GCA_964402345.1 uncultured Muribaculaceae bacterium
TAAAAATAATTGATGTCTTTCTTTATCCTTAAATCTAGTTATTTTATCTTCTATAGAAGGACAATATCTTGGACCAACTCCTTCAATGTCATTTAATCCTCCATACATACTAGATTTAGATAGATTATCTAGAATGATTTTATGGGTATTTTTATTTGTGTAAATTAAATGACATGGTTCTTGATGATTACAATCATAAAGTGGTTCAATATCATGTGAGAAGGTATAAGGAGTTTTATCGCCATCTTCGCGTTTTGTTTTTGAAAAATCAATAGAATCTTTTTCAATTCTAGGTGGGGTTCCAGTTTTTAATCTTAATATTTTAAAACCATATTTTTTTAAATTATCACTTAAATATTGAGAAGGAGATTCTCCATTTGGTCCACTTCTAGTTCTTGTAGAACCTCTTAAAATATCAGCTTTTAAGTAAGTTCCTGTCGTTAATATTACAATTGATGAGGTAATTTTAGTACCATTGGAGAGAATAATTCCTTTGACGGTTTGGTTTTCAACGATTAAATCTTCCACCATAGCTTCTTTTAAAGTTAAATTTTGTTGATTAGTTAGAGTTTTCCACATTTCTTGTGGATAAGTAATTTTATCAGCTTGAGCTCTTAGGGAATGAACAGAGGGGCCTTTGGAGGAATTTAACATTTTCATTTGAATTAAAGTTTTGTCGGCATTAATTCCCATTTCTCCACCTAAGGCATCTATTTCTCTTACGATAATTCCTTTGGCAGACCCTCCAATTGATGGGTTACATGGCATGGTAGCGATATTTTTAAAATTACCGGTTACAAGTAGGGTAGAGTGACCAATACGAGAAGATGCTAGGGCAGCTTCACATCCAGCGTGTCCTCCACCTACTACTATTACTTCATAATCTTTCATTTAATCAACTTCTTTCTTTGAACTTTATTTTCCTATACAAAACCTTGAAAATAGTTCATCTAGTAATTCTTCTTTGTATGTTTCTCCTATAATTTCACCTAGTGATTCCCAGGCGTTTTTAATGTTTATTTCAACAATTTCAATTGGTTCTTCTTTTAGAATGGATTGAATGCTTTCTTCTATATAATTTTTGGCTTTTTTTAGTAAGGAAATACTTCTAGCGTCACTTAAATAAGTTAAATCATCTGTTTCTATTTCTCCTAAATTAAATAACTTCATAATTCTTAATTTTAATTCTTCTATACCAAGATTATTTTTCACACTTAATTTTATAGTATCTACTGGTAACTTATCAATATTTATTTTTTCTTCTAAATCAACCTTATTGATAATAATTAGGTGCTTTTTATTTTTTAAATTATTTAGTAATTCAAAATCTTCCTTAGTTAATGGTTCATTATTATTTAACATTAAAATAATTAAATCACATTTTTCTATTATGTTTTTACTTTTTTCAACACCAATTTTTTCTACAATATTATCTGTTTTACGAATGCCAGCTGTATCAATAATATTTATAAGAATACCATTTAAGTTTATCGTTCCTTCAACGATATCCCTAGTTGTTCCTTCAATATCTGTGACAATGGCTTTATCTTCTTCTAAAAGAGCATTTAATAAGCTGCTTTTTCCTACGTTTGGTCGTCCAATAATTCCAACGTTTATTCCTTGATTGATTATTTTTCCTTCTTCTGATTTTTGAATTATATCATCTAAATCTTTTATAAAATCCAATAATTTTGGTCTTATTTTTTCATTTGTTACTTCTTCAATATCTTCATATTCTGGGTAGTCAATATTTACTTCAATATTGGAAATAATAGAAATTAATTTGTCTCTTAATTTTTTTATATTCTTTGATACTTCACCACTTAACTGATTCATAGATAATTTTCTTGTCTTTTCAGTCTTAGATGAAATTAGATTCATAATTCCATCTGCTTCAATTAAATCAATTCTACCATTTAAGAAGGCTCTTTTGGTAAATTCTCCTGGTTCTGCTAATCTAGCACCATTTAGTAATAGTAATTCTAAAACTTTGTTAGTAGTAGATATTCCACCATGACTGTTAATTTCAACAA
>CAYOCA010000154.1:0-2028 GCA_964402345.1 uncultured Muribaculaceae bacterium
ATGACCCTCTGCTTGTAAGGCAGATGCTCTAACCAACTGAGCTAATCGCCCATACGTCCGGTTGACAGTTAATAATATACCATTTAGACTCATAATTTGTCAAGAGTTTTTTATCTACTTTTTTATAAATTATCAGTAATTTCTTTAATCTTTTCATGAATCCAAATATCTAAATGATCTTTTAAAGGTGTGAAACCATCTTTAGTTTCAGCCATACGTTTTAATTTTGTGCCATCTTTTTTATAATCAATATCCTTAATACTCAGTTTCATTTGTTTGGCATTATCATCTATTGTAATTACTTCTGCATAAATATTATCTCCAACATCGACAAAATCATGAATATTTTTTACATATCCATAAGAAATTTCGGAAATATGAATTAGTCCATTATAATTTTCATTTTCGGCATTCGCGAATGCTCCATATTTTTGAATTCCTGTGATTCGTACTTTAATAATATCATTTTCTTTAATTTTACCCATCTAAATCATCACCACTTCAAACTAATTATATCATTTTTTTACCCGTTCGCAAATATTTTATTGTAATTTGAAGAAAAAACAACTATAATAAGTCATAGAAAGGAAGGAGTTTCTAATTATATGAAAAAAACATATCATTAGATAACATGTGATAATATGAAAAAAAATAAAGAAGAGGAAGTAACAATGACTAAAGAAGAAGTAATTAAAAAAATTAATGAAGTAATTGATAGATTAAGACCTTATTTACAAAATGATGGAGGAGATGTTCAATTTAAAAGATTTGAAAATGGAGTGGTGTATGTTTCTTTAGTAGGAGCATGTTCTAATTGTCCCATGGCGACAATGACTTTACAAGAAGGAATTGAGGAATCCTTAATTAACGAAGTACCAGAAGTAATTAAAGTAATTAATGAGGAATAGTTTCTCTTTTTTTTAACCAATTAATATCAGTCACAGCATAATACTTATGAAAATAATTAAAAACATCTTGCAAATACTTTTCGTATTCTTCAATACGCGAAGTAATTTTTAATACAGCTGATTCATTTACTTGATTATTAATTACATCATCATATAATTCAAAATAAAAGCTAGGGTAAAGGACACGTGCTAATATCAAATGAACTCCATAAAAGGAAAAATAATTATGTTTAAAATATTCATCTAATTCATCAAAAATAGCATAATTATCTCGGAAAAAAGCACTCTTAATGTATTCAGCTAAATCTCTTGCTTTATGGTCAATGATGATATTTTGTGGATCATACAAAGAATAAACAGTCTCATCTTTAGATAAAATATCATGAGAAATCACTCCAATATCAGATTTTTCTGGTTTTAATGCTCTTACTGCTTGATTTAAGTAACTAATAGCGTTCTCACTCATTCCAATAAAATAATTAAAACTACTAGATAATAAAGGATATTTTTGATGATTCTGTTCATGATGATATTCTAAATAATCAATTTTATTCTGTTTGCCAAACAAATCTTTATTCTTGGCGTATTTTAAAATTCTCCTGAATCAAGAAAAACAACGGGGTGATAAACGAAACCAGAAACTGCCCGAGTCCGGCAAAAATACAGCCATTGTTTCTCTTCGCTTTCCAACCGCTTGGCAGGCTAATTAGTCATTTAAACCGCCGCGCCTAATTACCTTCTTTTACAGCCTCAAAAGCCTGGCTAAGATCAAACAAAATATCATTGATATGTTCCGTTCCGATGGAAAGCCGAACTGTATTGGGACGGATCCCCTGCTCCAAAAGCTCCTCTTCGCTTAGTTGCGAATGGGTAGTACTAGCCGGATGAATGACCAGCGATTTTACGTCAGCCACATTGGCTAACAGCGAAAAGACGTGAAGATGGTCGATAAACGCCTGCGCCTCTTTTGCGCCGCCCTTGATATCGAATGTAAAGATGGACCCCGCACCCTTCGGGAAATACCGGTCGTATAGGCCGCGATAACCGTTTTCCGGAAGCGACGGGTGGTTGACCCGTTCAACCTGAGGATGGTTCTTCAAAAACTCTACTACTTTGAGCG
>CAYOCA010000155.1:0-2012 GCA_964402345.1 uncultured Muribaculaceae bacterium
TTTATGGCGAGATAGCTCAGTTGGCTAGAGCGTTCGGTTCATACCCGAAAGGTCGAGGGTTCGACCCCCCCTCTCGCTACCATAAGATTATTACTAGATATTATTTATCTAGTTTTTTTTATTAATTTTTTTATGAAATAAGAATTTTACTTTTTTGTTGACATATATTCATATTTGAAATATAATTTAACATATGAACAATTGTTCAAATGATAGGAGAAAGATACGATGAATAAAGATATATGTGAATGTACAGTAATTCATGAGGATAAAGTTGAATTAGTCAAGTCTAAAATGTTAGATGATGATAAAATTATTGATTTAGCCGAACTATTTAAAGTGTTTGGAGATTTTACTAGAATGAAAATTATTTGTGCTTTATTACAAGATGAGTTATGTGTTTGTGATATTGCTTGTATTATTCATTCTACCATATCAGCTGTTTCCCATCAATTACGAATTTTGAAACAAGCAAAACTTGTAAAATATCGAAAAGTTGGAAAAGTAGTTTACTATTCATTAGATGATCATCATGTATACGATATATTTCAGAAAGGATGTGAACACATTGAAGAAATATAGATACCTTTTAAAAGGATTAGATTGTGCAGCCTGTGCTAAAGAAATAGAAGAAAGATTAGAAAAAGAAGAATATTTATCTCATGTAATAGTTAATTTTTCTACTCTAAGTTTAAGTTTTGAAACAGAACGTACTGATGATATGTTAGAACATATAAAAAAGATTGTCAAAGAAGTAGAACCAGAAGTAGAAATTTTAGAGAAAACTAAATCTATTAGTCAAAATACGGGAAAAATAAATATTTTATTCGTACGTTTAATTTTAGGAATAATGTTAACTATTATTGGATGCTATATCAATTTACCTTTTTATCTAAATACGATTTTAATTTTACTAGCATATGTTATTTTATTGTACAGAACTTGTAAAAATGCAATTCAGTTATTATGGAAAAGTCATTTAATTAATGAAAATTTTCTTATTACTATCTCTTGTATTGGAGCGTATTTAGTTGGTGAACGTATGGAAGGATTAATGGTTATTATTCTATATGAAATAGGAAAGTTACTTGAAGAAAAAGCACTAAATAAAAGTAGAAAATCAATTGCTGATTTAATGGACATTAAACCTGAAGTTGCCTGTTTAGAAGATGGAAGAATGGTAGATCCTGAAACAGTTTGTGTAGGAGATATTATATTAGTAAAAGCGGGTGAAAAAATTCCCTTAGATGGAGTTATAATAGATGGAGAAAGTCACTTAAATACATCTTCCTTAACAGGGGAAAGTAAATTACTATCCGTTCAAACTGGAGATTCTGTTTTATCTGGAAGTATCAACCAAGAAGGAATATTAAAGATTAAAGTTAAAAAAGATTATCAGAATAGTACAGTCAATAAAATTTTAGAGTTAGTGGAGAACGCTACAGATAGAAAAGCAAAAACAGAAACATTTGTGAATACTTTTTCTAAAATTTATACACCAATTGTATTAGCATTAGCATTACTAGTAGCCGTATTTTTACCTATTATCACAGAAGTGGATTATCATGTTAGCATTTACCGAGCATTATGTTTTTTAGTTATTTCTTGTCCATGTGCAATTGCAATATCGGTACCACTTAGTTATTTTTCTGGTATTGGTCGTGCTTCTAAAGAAGGTATTCTAATTAAAGGAAGTGATTATTTAGATTCGTTACGGAATATTAAAACAATTGTATTTGATAAAACTGGAACACTAACTACTGGAACTTTTGGTGTAACAAAAATAGAAGTATTTGATTCAAATTATACCTCAGATGATGTTGTAAGATATGCTGCATTAGGTGAAAAATTCTCAAATCATCCATTAGCAAAATCGATTCTTGATTATTATCATAATGCTTTAGATACTAGTAAAGTAAAAAACTATCAGGAAATTGCTGGAAAGGGGATTTCTTATCAATTAAATAAACACCTTATTCAAATAGGTAGTCAAGATTATGTTCAATTTTCAA
>CAYOCA010000156.1:0-1994 GCA_964402345.1 uncultured Muribaculaceae bacterium
GTTTAATGAAGTATTAAATCCAGATATCATATACAATATAAGTGAAGGAATATTGTTGATAAAAGACAGAATCAAATACTGAGTAGAAAATAGTCTAGAGTACTTGTTGGCCTAAAAATTTTTAGGGGGTTTTTGAAAAATCAAGGATATTTGTTATAATTAATACGCATTAAGAAAAGGATATAATGCTGTATTACAACAAGGTACTCAAAAGATATTTGATTCTATTGGTGAAAAAGATTTAATATCTCAAAAAAAACGAATTAGGAAATGATTTAAAATACAAAAACAAAGAAAAACGTAACATATCTATACTTACTTTGCATGGAAAAATCGATATTAAAAGAAGTATTATTCAGATAAAAAGTAGTAGAATTGGAAAAACATAATTTAAAATCTAAAGAATTGATTCCATTGGATACTTTCCTAATGATAGATAATCTACCATTTAAAATCACAAAGGAAATGATGTTAGAAATGGCATTTTGGGGACAGAATCAAACTTCTTTGCAAAGTGCAAAAGAGATGAAAACAATCAGGAATGAGATGGAGCGTGAAAGAAGCTCAATTCCTTTTGACATTGAAATCCAAATTTGAAAGTAAACTATGGGATAGCGAGGTTAAAAAAAGAGTACTAGCATTATGCTAATACCCCTAAAAATTTTTACGCCCTGCCGAACAGGTCTAATAAGGTATTAAAATAATTGATAAATTGCTTTATTACATACTATAACTATTTCCTCAAGTTCAATAATAATTGTTTTATTCTCCTTTTAATAACCAATCTATAACATTTATTTTAGTTATTCCATTATAATCAGATTCTAAATCCATATCTAAAGTTAATAATACTTTAGGATAATGATCTCCCGTTTTTTGCAATGAACTCAATTCTCTTTTCAATACTTTGTCATCTCTAACAGATAAACATACTTGATAGTATTTCAAACCATCTCTATTCTCCGCAACAAAGTCTACCTCTAAATCATCAACTTTTCCAACATATACTTTATATCCTCTTCTAAGAAGTTCTAAATAAACAATGTTCTCTAGTATATGTCCCATATCACTATCAGCTTTTTTACCTAGTAAATAACTTCTTAAACCAGAATCAACAACATAGTATTTATAATCTCTTGCAAGTAAATTTTTACCCTTAACATCAAATCTTTCTGCTTTATAGATTAAAAAGCTTTCAAGCATCGCTGTTATATAATTTTCAACGGTATGATTACTAGTGGCTATTCCTTTACTGGTTAATGTATCACTTATCTTCTTGGTAGATATTGGACTTCCTATACTATCAAATAGAAACTTAACTACACTTTCTAATAATATTTTATTCGTTATATTATTTCTAGCCATAATATCTTTATAAACTATTGTTGAAAATATTCCATCTAAATATTTATCTAAATCATTCGAATTAGTTTTTAATATATTGATATTACCAGGCATTCCACCAACTCGCATATAGTCTAAAAACAATTGTTGATAATTCGTATTATCAGCAAATGCTGAAACATACTCTTTAAAAGACAACGGCAACATTTTTATTTCTATATACCTTCCAGAAAGTAGTGTTGCAAGTTCCCCAGATAAAAGGTAGGCATTAGAACCTGTTATATAAACATCAACATTTTTCTTTATATACAAACTATCAACTGCCTTTTGAAACATATCAACATTTTGAACCTCATCTAAAAAAACATAATAGTTCTTTTTAGAATCGATCTTTTTATTCACATAATCATATAATTCTTTATAATCCTTAAAATCATAATCAGCATCTTCTAAATTAATTTGAATGATTTGATTATCTTTTACACCATCTTCTTTTAAATAATTTATAAATAATTCAAATAATGTCGATTTACCACATCTTCTTATACCGGTCACAACTTTAATCAAATCCATATCTTTCCATCTTTTTAATTCTTCAAGATATTCTGTTCTTTCTATCATCAGTTTTCACCTCTGTTATAATTATATGT
>CAYOCA010000157.1:0-1990 GCA_964402345.1 uncultured Muribaculaceae bacterium
TAAAAGTTCACTATTAGAAAAAATGTTTCCAAAAAATTCTTCAAATATTCCAGAAGTTAGATTTAAAGGATTTACTGAAGCTTGGGAACAACGTAAGTGGATTGATACAGTAGATATTTCAACAAATATGGTTGATCCTAGAAGTGGTGATTTTGATAAATTACCACATATTGGTCCAGGCAATATAGAATCATTTACGGGTCAATTATATGACAATATTAAAAGTGTTGCAGAAGAAAAGTTAATAAGTGGAAAATTTCATTTTTATCCTGGAGATATAATTTATGGAAAAATTAATCCACAGTTAGCAAAGTACGTTTTAGTGAGGTTTGAAGGTCTTTCAAGTGCTGATTCATACGTGTTAAATTCAAAAAATGGGCTAAATCAAAGCTATCTTTTTACAATATTACAAACTAGAGATTTTTATAAATATTCTGTATCAGTTTCAATGAGATCAGGAATGCCAAAAATAAATAGAGATGAACTTAATGAATATAGTTTTAATGCCCCAAATTCTATTGAGCAACAGCAAATAGGTGAATTATTTTCCAAATTAGATAACCTTATCACTCTTCATCAACGTAAGTTGGATAAATTACAAAATATTAAGAAAAGCTTATTAGAAAAAATGTTTGTATAGGAAGTGATTTAATATGATATATACTGATGAATTACAATTTGAACATGATTTAGTTGAAGTTTTAAAAACAAAAGGTTGGGAAGGTGGAATATTAAATCACCCTACAGAAGAAGATTTAATAAATAATTGGAAAGATATTTTGTTTCAAAATAATAGAAATATAGATAGATTGAATAATGAACCTCTTACTGATACTGAAATGCAGCAAATAATGGAACAAATAACAAAACTTAGAACACCATTAAGACTTAATGGATTTATAAATGGAACATCTGTAAGTATTAAGAGAGACAATCCTAATGATAAATTACATTTAGGCAAAGAAGTTAGCTTAAAGATATATGATAGAAATGAAATAGCTGCAGGTCAATCAAGATATCAGATAGCAGAACAACCAATATTTAAAACAAAATCAATGTTAAATGATAGACGTGGAGATATTATGCTTTTAATAAATGGTATGCCTGTTATTCACATAGAATTAAAGAAAAGTAAGATTGATGTTACACAAGCTGCACATCAAATAGAAAAATATTCTCATGAAGGTGTATTTACTGGATTATTTTCATTGGTACAAATATTTGTTGCAATGAATCCAGAAGAAACAATATATTTTGCAAATCCAGGTCCAGATGGAAAATTTAATAATAAATTTTATTTTCATTGGGCAAACTTTAATAATGAACCAATCAATGATTGGAAAGAAATAGCAGACAAGTTTCTATCTATTCCCATGGCACATCAATTAATTGGCTTTTATACAGTAGCTGATGATCTTGATGGTGTGTTAAAAGTAATGAGAAGTTATCAATATTTTGCAGCGTGTAAAATATCTGATAGAGTTTCTAAAAATGATTGGAACTCATTAGATTCACATGGTGGTTATATCTGGCATACAACTGGATCTGGTAAAACTTTAACATCATTTAAATCCGCAGAATTAATTGCAAATTCAAAAGATGCTGATAAAGTCGTATTCTTACTTGATAGAGTAGAACTAGGTGACCAATCTTTACGAGAATTTAGAGGATTTATTGACGAAGATGGAGATGTTGCTAGTACTAAGAATACATTTGATTTAATTTCTAAGTTAAAAAGTACTGATTCAGATAAAACTTTAATTGTTACATCCATTCAAAAGTTAGCAAGAATTCAAGATGTTGCGTTGAATTTAGATGATATTGCTGAAATAAATAAAAAGAGATTAGTATTTATTATTGATGAATGTCATAGAGATACATTTGGTGAAATGCTTATATCAATTAAAGAAACGTTCCCTAAAGCATTATTCTTTGGTTTTACTGGGACTCCAATATTTAAAGAGAATACTGTTAAAGGATTAACTCAATC
>CAYOCA010000158.1:0-1960 GCA_964402345.1 uncultured Muribaculaceae bacterium
CCCGACTTCCGTACTTAATAAGTTAAAAAAAGTGGCAAAATCCTAGTAATCATAAGGATTTTAACCACTTTTTCATTTCTACAACGAAAACACCTAAATAATTGCTTTATTTATTAATTGCTTAAATTCTTTTAACTCTTTATTCGTTGGCAACTTTAAATCACTACTTTCTATATTTAATGCTTTTATCAGTTCTTCTAAACTTTCATTTATCTTTGTTACCTTATAACTATTTACATCAAATCTGTCAGCTTGAAATTTATTCAATATATCTTTTAGTTTATCTGCTGTTATTCCTTGTTCCCATCCATCTACATTTACTGTTTCTTTTCCCTGATATTTCAAAACCTTATACTGTATTATTCTTATTATAGTAAGTGCTATAAAACATATTAAGAAATGGGCATTTATATGTTCTTTTGTCCATACATATATTGGTCTTCCATCTAAATCACTTTTAATCACTCTAAATGAGTCTTCTATTCTTGATAATCCATGATATTTATTTATTACTTCTTTATCTGGTGTATCTACTTCTGAGGTTACAATAGAATAGTATCCCATCGTCTCTTTATACTTTTCTATTTTATCTTCTAATAATACTACTAATTCTTTTGTTTTAATTACTTCCCCTGTCTTTTCATCTGTTTGTACTACTTTTATAAACTCTTGACTTTTTCTTTGCTTATCTTTTAATTTATCTGGATGCTCTTTACATGATTCTAAATATTCAATAAATTTTTTATTTTGAAATACTTCTCTATCATAATGTTTCTTACTCCAATAAATTATTTCTTTTTCTTTAATTATTTTTTTTGATTTTGTTCCATCTGTATTTTTGTATACAAGTTCTATCTCGTTGATTCTTGATTTGTATTTGAATGTAATACCACTCTTATTTTCTATTTTAGTATAATCTCTATCATCTAATGCCCATTCTTTAAGTTTTGTCCAACTTTTTTTAACACTTTTACTTACAATATATCCATTACCTTTATTCACTATTAAATATTTATTTTCTTGGGTGTTCATTCCATTATCAGCTACAACCACTATTCTTCCTAAATTCATCTCATCTACATCATTTTCTAATACATCTTTAAATGTTGTTTTATCTTGTGTATTTCCAGGAAATAACTTATATGAAACTGGTAATCCATTATTATCAATAAATAGTCCCATTTGGACTATAGGTTCTTTTCTGTTTTCTTTGGATACACCTTTTTTTCTGAATCCAGATTCTAATATTATCGGTTCCCCTTTCTTATCTAGTTTAATATTTCCTTCGTCATCAGTTTCATATATATCATCATCACCATACATAGTTTCAAAGTAATAATTAGTTACATCATAATAAGTAAGTTCACTATCCCTTCCTATAGATGATTTTTTAATTTTAGTATTCATTCTATTTTGTATTTGTTTTGAATATTTATCAAGAATATCTAATGGCTTATATATTTCTTTATCACTTTCACAAGAGGTTATAGGATATAGATATTCATCTCTTGTTTCAAAAGCATGAAGTTTACTTGAAGGATTAAGAATTCTGTTAAATACATATAACTTTGTTAATCCAACTAGATCATATTCAATTTTAGTATTAGATTTAATTTCTCTAAGCAAATCATATATTCCTAAATTATTGAATATTGATTCTAAAAAGAAGTAACCTATATTTTTAGGTTCTAAGTAAGAGTAAGTATCTTCTATAGATATACTGGCATTATAAAGTTTTGCTCTTTCTCTAAAATCAAAAGGGTTAATTCCATCAATAAGAAGTGTTCCATCCTTTAATGATTGTTTCATTCTTTTGATAAAATCAGGCTTACCATCATCAAACTTATCCAAATAGCCTAAATTTTTAATAGTTTTTCTTTTATTTTTCTTTTTACCATCTTCGATTGCTGTATAATTTTCAACAATTCTTAGATATGGCTTTCCCTTACATTTAAAGCAG
>CAYOCA010000159.1:0-1947 GCA_964402345.1 uncultured Muribaculaceae bacterium
AATAGTTCCAGAACTAAATACCAGTTATGATTTGTTTATTCCAGTAAATGAACTGATTTGGAAAGTAAGCAAACTAATAGTAAAGGCAGTATCTGATTTATCAAATGGAGCCCTAGACATAAAGAAAGATTATTTATTGATTAATAAAAACACAGGAAAACTATATAAAAATAATGAAATTATTCTAAATACAGAAATCAGAAACAGCACAGAATTAGTATTATTATCCAATAAAAATAATTATAATCCTGCTTTAAGAATGAATTTTACATTAAAAAAATAAAGGTTACTATACACTAAAAATTAAAAAGAAAGTTCACAATTAACAAAAAGAAAATGTATAACCCGTTACTACTCAGCCACAAATTAACAGATAAATTAATATCTGTTATCTTGTGGCTGTAGTAACCATAAATCATATAAAGGGTTACTTGTTAGTTAAAAATAATTTTTTTTTTGATTTTTTTTGTTAAAATTAATTTAACATAGTACAAGCCATAAGTGCTATGAATAAAAAATAACATAAGGAGGTGTAATTATGGCATTAACAGGTTTTGATCCACAACTAGTCTATAGTTCAATTTCTAGAGTACAAACTGCCTATGACAGTTTAATGCAAGCATTACTTAATGATACACAAAGTAAGTTTGTAAATCCAATGGCTGACGCATGGGCTTGCAATGATGCAATTCAATTTTTTGCAATTGCAGCAGAAGCATTTAACTCTCAAATTACTGGATCAACATCAGTTTTTCAAAGCGTTGTTGACGCAATGAATTCAGCAGCACGTTCATGGGCAAGTAAAACTGAAACGGATTATAGTGAAAAGGCATTTTCTGCTAACAGTGGTACAGTAGACGTTAGTTGCATTCAAGAAAACATCAATGGTGTAAGAGGAATTGACGAGTCTGCCGCAAATTCTGCTATTTCTCAATTAGCAGTAATTAAATCAGCAGCAGATACTGCATTAGGACAAGCAGTAAGCGCTGTAAGCAACTGTGGATTTGTCGGCGGTAATCAAGAAACAAATTTAGTATCATCACTTAATAAAATCAAATCAAATATTTCTACTTCATTTGGTGAATTAACAGATGCTGCTAAAACTGCTATGGATTCAACTGTTGAAACCTACGGAACAATTGAGGCTAACGTTTCAACCGCTTTCTCAGGAAACTAAAATATTCAGAAATATTTTTTCTGAATATATAGCAACTAAAAATAGTTGCTATATATTTGAAAAAAATAATAAGAAAGCGATGATAATATGAAAATAGAAATTGATGTAACAGAAATATCAAAAATATTAAATGAATTACAAATAACAAAGAATGAATACGAAACAACTTTTAGAAATATTTTTAATACTCTGACAAATTCATCTTTTTTTTGGAGTGACACCATAGCGACATCCTTTTATAATGAATTAGAAAATCAAAAAATAAAAAATGAAAAAGAATTAACAAACATTGAAAACAAAATAGAAACAATACAATACATATCCGAAAGTTATCAAACATTAGGTAACAAAATTGAATGCAATATAGACAACATGGACTTATGTCTAAATAAAATAAATACCATCTTAGAGAGAATGAGGAGTATTATTAATATGTATAGTTCCCTAAATACCTCTTTTTGTTCATATGAAAGAAACTACTTAACTAGCGAAAAAAAGAAATTGCGAGCAAATTATAATAGTTTAACAGAAACCAAAAGAAAAATAAAAGATAGTTATAATAAAATCATTGAAATTGAAAGAGAAGTAAACAATAAATTATCCAAACTAGAGAATGTCAAAATAGAAGAGTTTAATGAATATAACTATATTAAAGAATAGGTGATCCAAAATGAATAATGCTATAATAGACGAAGTATCCTTAAATAATCATTTAGAGAAGTTAATATGTTTAGCGGATATCCAAAAAGAAAACGTCACAAATTTCAAAG
>CAYOCA010000160.1:0-1915 GCA_964402345.1 uncultured Muribaculaceae bacterium
TATCTTCTTTGTTTAGTTCTAAAACTGCTTGGGCTGTTGTTCCAGAACCAGCAAAGAAATCAAGTATAATTGAATTTTTATAACCAGTTGATTTTATTATATTTTTAATTAGCATAGTAGGTTTTGGATAATCAAACACTTTACCACCAAATATATTTCTTAATTCTTTGTCACTATCTTGATTATCTCCCCAATCAAGTATCAAATCTGTAATTGCTTTTTTCTTTTCAAGTTCAATTTGTAATTTATCTCTTCTAAAACCATAATTTTTTGTTATAAATAAAACATCTTCTTCGCAAAATAAATCAATTCTTTCTTGTGAATCTCTAAATTGTGCTTTTGCTTTAAAGTCATTACATGTTCTTCCGTCTTTAATAATTACATCATTTAAAAATTCAGTTTGCATTGTTTTGTTTTTGTATATTCCCTTTTTTATTATTTTAATTGATGAATCTAACTTAACTCTTATTCCTTTTTTTATTATTCTTTCTGACACTTGGTTTGTAGCATTATCAACTCTTGTATTACTATCAGTAGGTGATGATAAAGACAATTTATCTAATTTATTCCTGTCTTTAGCATAAATTAGAATATATTCCATAATTCCTGCAACTTGGCCATGCAAATATGATGGCTGTTTTTTCTTTTTCCAATGTAAAGTAGAAACAAAATTATTCTCCCCAAATATATCATTACACAACAACTTTAATTCTGATTGCTCATTATCGTCAATACTTATAAAAATTATTCCTCTATCATTTAATAAATTTTTTGCAAATTTTAATCTCCTTTCCATAAATGATAGCCATTTAGAATGTTTAAATTCATCTTCTTTTGATAATTGTGCATCGCCATAGGTAAAATCCTTATTCCCAGTATTATAAGGTGGATCAATATATATAACATCTATTTTTTCTTTATGAGTTTTCTCTAAAAGATAAAGGCTATGTAAATTATCTCCCTCTAATAAGAAATTAAATTTATCATCAGGATTAGAAATTATTTCTTTTTCTTTAACATCTTCAAAAGTAGGTATTTGTGTTTCTAATTCTTTATCAACACGTTCTTCATGTTCTTCCCAAATAAGACCATATTTCTTTTTAGTTAGTTCATTTTCAATCATAGATAAGTTAGTAAGAGTTTGTTCATCAGTTATACCTTTTTTTATTTCGTTAATTGTATTTAACATTTTATCTCTTTTAATTTTAGATAGGTTAGTTGTTTCCATTTTCATCTTCCTTTCTTTTAATTTCTACAATATCATTTAAATCGCATTTTAAAACATCACATATCTTTGCAAGAGTTTCAAGTGGCACTGATTCATTTCTTCCCATTTTTGCCATCGCGTTAGTGCTTACTTTTGCTTCTTTACATAGTTCAGTTTTATTAATTTTTTTATCAATCATTAATTTCCATAATTTATTATAATCAAATATCATATTATACCTTCCATCTTAAGTTTTTTAGTACATAAATATTTTATCATTTATACTTTTATATATCAAGTAATCCTTGAAAATTTCAAGATTAAATTTTGTTAAAATTAAAAGAGCCTACTTGAGGCTCCCATAAATATTATTTATAAATATTTCCTTTTAGTATTTTTAAATTTTCAATCTTTCTACTAACTTCTTGTTCATCATAGTTGTATCCGAAATAATGAAATCGATTCTTAACCTTATTTAGAAAATCAATATTATCATCTATAATTTTCATAACTTGATTAACATCAATTGTTTTTTCTTTTGGTTTATCTTTTTCTTTAGGTGTAAGTTTACTCATATCATAACCAATAATTAAACTTCTAATATATTCAGATTGATTGGTATGAAACATCTCACAGTTTTTCTTTAGAATTAACTTTTCATCATCATTTAAAAATACATTAACTTTATTATATCTTGTTCTCATTATT
>CAYOCA010000161.1:0-1854 GCA_964402345.1 uncultured Muribaculaceae bacterium
TAGTAAGAAAGGAGCAAATTTATGAATATCATTAAAGCAAGACAAGGATTAGCAATGGGAAAAAGTATATACGATATGGAATTAAGAGTTGTAAATTATGATCGTGTATCAACCGATAAAGAAGAACAATTAAATTCATTAATGAATCAAGCAAACTATTTTAATGATATGATTGCAGGAGTAGAAAAATGGAATCATGTCGGTAGTTATGTAGATGAGGGCATTTCAGGTACTCAAGTTTATAAACGAAATGATTTTTTAAGAATGATAGAAGATGCAAGATTAGGAAAATTTGATTTAATTGTTACAAAAGAGATTTCTAGATTTGCTCGTAATACTATTGATAGTATCAAATATACTCAATTACTTTTAAATTATGGAGTAATAGTATTCTTTGTATCTGATAATATTAACACTATAAATCCTGATAGTGAATTTAGATTAACATTAATGGCAAGTATGGCACAAGATGAAGTTAGAAAATTATCTGAAAGAGTTAAATTTGGAATAAGAAGAAGTATTAAAGATGGAAAAGTTGGAGGCGGAGGACTTTATGGTTACATTAAGAAAAATTGCAAATTAATAATTGATGAATCAGAAGCACCTGCTGTAAGAAAATTGTTTTCGTTATATTCATCAGGAGAATATGGATTTAAAAGAATTGCGGAAATATTAGCAAGTGATGGGTATTTTACAAGAAACGGTAAAGTTTTTAGTGATACGACTTTACGAAAGATGATTATCAATCCTAGATATAAAGGTTGGTATACTGCTAATATGAGTGAAGTAGAAGATTATAAAACACATAAAAAAGTTGCTAAATCAAAAGATGAATGGGTAATATATAAAGATGTGAGCGGAGCAATACCTGCAATAGTATCAGAAGAAATATGGAATAAAGCTAATGAAGTCCATAATGAGAGAAAAAGTAAGTGGAACAAAAATGTTTTAAATAAAGAATTTTATATTCAAAATAGGAATTATACATCAAAAATATTTTGTATGGAACATAATACAACATTTATTAGATCTGCAAGTGGTAAAAGAAAAGATAATCCTGTATGGCAGTGTAATGAGTTTTTAAGACACGGCATTAAAGGATGTGCTACACCTAGACTTTTTGAAAAACATCTTGATGAAATTTTTACATCAATGTTAGAAAAAATTGTGGATAACAAAGGAGGAATACTAGATACAATATCTAATGATTATATGAACTTAATTAAAGAAAGTAATAGTATATATAATACTGATTCACTAAAACAAAAAATAGAAGAACAAAAAATATTAAAAGAAAGATTGCTCGATATGTCATTACAAAAGATGATTAGTGATGACGAGTTTGTCGAAAAGAATGATATGATAAAAAACGAAATATCAAAATTAAATAAAGAATTAATTCAAATCGAAAGCAATAAAGAATCAGTTTCATATTACGAAAATATAATATCTCAAATAAGACAAGAATTAACACCAAAATTAGATATTAAAAATAATATAGGCAAATACTTTAATTTATTTATTGATAAGGTGTTTGTAAGTAAGATTAATAATGATAGAAAACATTTAAAATTACAAATGATATTTAACTTTAAGCATAAAGATGAAGAAATAGAAATAAATATGAATGATAATTCTAGTGGAGGAAATAATAACATCAAGCCATCAATAATTAATAGAGATTATAGTTTAAGAGTGTCTTTTGACAATAATTTTTTAAGACAAAAGTATCTCTTGCTTGGCAACCTTGAACCCGGGTTTCGTAGTAATGGGTCAAAAACTCGGCGCTGAAACTCTTTTAAAATATATTAAAAATTTAGGCTTTGGTAGTAAAACAGGAATTAATTTAAATGG
>CAYOCA010000162.1:0-1795 GCA_964402345.1 uncultured Muribaculaceae bacterium
TTGGTTTATCTATTGCAACTAGACCTGATACAATTTCCGATGAGTGTTTGGATTACTTAGAAGAGCTTAATAAAAAGACTTTTTTAACTATTGAACTTGGTTTTCTTGTTTGTTACAAATGACAAATTTTCAAATGAAAGTGGCGATTGTCTTTTTCTTTTTATGAAATGATAGTGAAATAAAAAGGCAATAACTATGCTTACGTTAGTTTGCAGTAGTTATTGCTTAAAAGGGTTTCAAAAGGGTTCTCCCTTTGCACACATCGTTATTGGCTTTGCCAATATCGTAGTGTGTTATTACCTACTTGTCTTAAAGTAGGTTATTGCAGAAATCCATTAGTTATGAAATTTCTTTTGGATTTCTGCTTTTAATGAATTTAGTATAATTTATTTTACTTTTTTAAAATTCTAATTTTACCTGGAACTTCACTAATCCAAGTTTCAATATCATTTTCCATTTCATCATTTAAGTAACTTACATTCATATTTCTATGATTTTCAGAACCATGAAAATCACTTCCTGCACTTACCAATAATCCTTTTTGTTTTGCATACTCATAAAGGTGTCTTACTTCTTCATCGTTTTCAGGTTCATTAGAAATTTCTATACCATCAATATATGGTGAGCAAGAATCTAGTATTTCATCAACATGTATTCCTTTTACATATTTATAAGGGTGTGCTAAAAATAATTTGCCACCATTATCATGTATTATTTTACTTAACACTTCTATTGTAGGCCATACAATACTCATATCAACATATAATGGAAAATTACTGTCCATAGTACTTAATCTATAAAAATCATTGATATTTGAAATATTGTACTTTTCTAAAAAACTTTGATTCCCATCTTCTGCTTCTAACATTCTAAATACCGCAGCATGTGCAAATTCCTTTTCTGAATTATAAGGAATAGAATCTTCTAACTTTAAATTTAATTCTTTACATACTTCAACTAATTTGTTATATATTTTCATTTGTCTTGAAGCTATTGTTCCATAATAATTTTTAGCCCATCTACTAACTTTACCTAATTCAAATCCATAACATAAAATATCATAAGTTACATCATTAATTATTGCATCAGCTTCCATACCATATACTAAAATTCCATTGTTGGTAATCTTGTTTAAATCCAAATCTAAATATGTATCACAATTATCATGATCAGTAATAGATAAATAAGATATACCATTAGCAAAGAATTCATTAATAAGCTCATTAATATCAAGATTTCCATCTAATGAATGCTTTGAATGTGTGTGTAAATTAATTTTACTCATTTTGTTCACCTTTTCCTTTCATTAATATTATACCATTAGTTTAGGCTTTTAAAAACTCAATTTTTAACAAAAATAAAAAATTACAATGATAATTCATAATCATCTTTATCTCTATCACCATAAGACTTTTTGCTAGTTTTTAAATAACTAGGAATACCTGCATAATCAAATAACTCATCTTCTTTAGTTGTTCCTTTTGAAATATCATAAACATCATTTGTTTCAAAATCTTTATTATCAAAATAGACTTTTATTTCACTTGTAGTGGCTTCTTTTGTCTTTTCATTACCAATTTGCAATAACTCCCTAAAAAAGTGTTTTATGGTGTCTATTATGGCTTTTAAATAAGATTTTAGGTTGTTATTCTCTTTTGTTAAGTTTTGATTTTTTGTAGTAAGTGCTTTAACTTCTCTTTTAAGGTTATTGTTTTCTTTTTCTAATGTTTGATGACTTTTCGTATAAGTATCTATTTCATTAAATAACTCTTGTGCTTTAGGTTGAAATTCTACT
>CAYOCA010000163.1:0-1606 GCA_964402345.1 uncultured Muribaculaceae bacterium
AATATGATTTAAAATTTTAATTCCCAAAAAAATGTAATGTTCAGTTTTTTTGGAATAAAATATTGATAACTTTCATAAAATAGGGTAAAATATATTTGAAAGGGAAATCAATATGAAAATAAAAAGAGATTACTATCTAAATAAACTTATAGATGCAAAAAATGATGGATTAATAAAAGTAGTAACAGGAATCCGTAGGTGTGGTAAGTCATATTTACTTAATATTTTATTCTATAATTATCTTTTAGAAAATGGAGTTAAGGAAGATCATATCATAAAAGTTGCATTAGATGATTCTGATAATGAGGATTTATTAATCCCTAAAAATTTAAGTAAGTATGTAAAGGAAAAGATAGTTGATAAAGATGTTTATTATGTAATTCTTGATGAAATTCAATTAGTAGAAAATTTTGAAGGAGTGTTAAATGGACTTTTAAGAATACCTAATATTGATATTTATGTAACAGGTAGTAATTCAAAGTTTTTATCTTCTGATATAATCACTGAATTTAGAGGTCGTGGTGAAGATATAAAGATATATCCTCTATCTTATTATGAGTTTATGTCAGTATGTGATGGAAATAAACTTGATGGTTGGGTAGAATATATAACATATGGAGGACTTCCACTAGTCGTTGCAATGAAAAATGATGAAAGAAAGACTGCATATTTAAAAGAACAACAAAAGAATGTATATATAAATGATGTAATTGAAAGAAATGGCATAAAAAATGATGCTGAATTAGTTAGTTTAGTTGAAATTATTTCATCTAGTATTGGCTCATTATCAAATCCCAAAAAACTTTCTGATACTTTTAAATCAACAGCAGGTTTAAATATTGATCCTAAAACTATTAGTGCATATTTAAAATATTTAGAAGAAGCATTTTTAATTGAAAAAGTAGAAAGATATGATGTAAAAGGTAAAAAGTATATGAGTACACCTTACAAATTTTATTTTACTGATTTAGGACTTCGTAATTCTTTCATAAATTTTAGACAATATGAAGAAACACATATTATGGAAAATGTTATATATTTAGAATTAAAAAGAAGAGGATATAATGTTGATGTAGGAGTAATAGAATTTAGAGAAAGAAAAGAAAAAGAACTTACATATAAACAATTAGAAATTGATTTTATTGCAAATAAAGGAAATAATAAAATCTATATTCAATCAGCATTTAGTATGCCAAATGAAGAAAAAATTAATCAAGAAGAAAGACCACTATTGAAAGTTAATGATTCATTTAAAAAAATTATAATTGTTAAAGATTATATAAAAAGAACAAGAAATGAAAATGGAATTATTACAATGAGTATATTTGATTTTTTACTAGATCCAAATAGTTTAGATTATTAGTATATATTTATATTGAATAGAGCAATCTATTCTTTTTATTTTGATGATATTACTAAAAATCACTGATAATGTTAAAAAATTATGATGAAACATATTTTAAAAGTAAAATAACTATTATTACATTTGATTCACAATCTAATGGATTTTGATATAGCAAAACAAATTCAAAATTTTAAAAATTAAGATTATATATATCTATAAATTATTATTTAAAAACTTAATATTTTAAATAATGATTTATAA
>CAYOCA010000164.1:0-1601 GCA_964402345.1 uncultured Muribaculaceae bacterium
TCCTTTAATCATATGTATTCTATTCTAAATACCTAGATTTTGTTACGTTAGATGTATATATTCTTGATAATAAAATTTATTTTTGTTAAACTAATAGTAGGAGGAAAATAGATATGAAAAAAATTGCAATTAATGGGTTTGGAAGAATTGGAAGATTAGTATTTCGAATAATGGAAGATGATCCCGAGTTAGAAGTAGTAGCGATTAATGACTTGACAGATAGTGAACAATTAGCGTATTTACTTAAATATGATACGAATCATCGAGTGTATAAAAAAGATGAGATTTCTTTTGATAAGGATAGTATCATTATAAATGATCGACACGTGAAAATTTATAATGAAACCGATCCTAGTAAATTACCTTGGGCTGAACTTGGAATTGATTTAGTTTTTGAATGTACTGGTAAATTTGTCGATAAAGAAAAAGCAAAAGCTCATATTGAAGCGGGAGCTAAAAAAGTATTAATATCAGCTCCTGCTAAAGGAGATGTTAAGACCATTGTCTATCATGTAAATGACGCGATTTTAGATGGTCAAGAAGAAATTGTTTCGGCTGCTAGTTGTACGACTAATTGTTTAGCACCTGTATTGTCAGTTTTACAAAAGCATTTTGGTATTGTAATGGGAAATATGACAACTATTCATGCTTATACAAATGATCAAGTTACGTTAGATGTTGCTCATAAAAAAGGTATTTTCGCACGTCGTGGTAGAGCATGTGCGATGAATATTGTTCCCTCTTCAACTGGAGCAGCTAGTGCTATTGGAAAAGTAATTCCAGAGTTAGATGGAAAATTAACAGGCGGAGCGATGAGAGTTCCTGTGAGTGACGGATCTTTAATCGATTTAGTATTACAACTTGAAAAAAAGGTTACTAAGGAAGAAGTAAATCAAGCATTTTTGAGTCATGTAAATGAAACTCTTCATTACACCGATGATCCAATTGTTTCTAGTGATATCATTTCTTCTACCTGTGGGGCTACGGTAGATGGGAATTTAACGGAAGTATTATCAGTAGGTGAACAACAATTGGTTAAAGTTGTCGCTTGGTATGATAATGAAATGGGTTATTCCGCTCAAATGGTTCGTACTGCTAAAAAGTTAGTAGAACTTTAAAAGATTATGATTAAGATAATTTTTAGATAGAAATTGTGATGATTTGTCATAATTTTTTTTACCTACGGTACAGTTTTCTTGTTAACACTTATAAAATAAAACTTCGCAAGACTAAAAATGCGATTTGTTCTATACATTATTAGGAGTGGGATACGATTCCTATTTAGGGCAATATATGGTAATAAAAATTGGGTTCCTGTTTCGCGTTTATTAGAATCCATTTTTTTATGTGATAATCTGGTGATAGAGTGTTAATATAAATTAATGCTTGATTATTTAGAATATATTTAAGCATGAAAAAGAAGTACCTGTCTCCTAAATTTTTTAAGTTAAATTTTAATTAATAATTATTACAAAATAGACCTAAACCCTTATATTATCTAAAGATTTAGGTAATTTATATTTTTTTGTGTCTTTAACCTAGAAATCAGGATAAATTCACGCGATAAGGGTTTTCTAATATTGTTACCAAATTATAAAAAT
>CAYOCA010000165.1:0-1580 GCA_964402345.1 uncultured Muribaculaceae bacterium
CATTTTCATTTAACATACATCCCATTGTTAGTATATTATATTTTAGCTGTTTTTGTAACAAAAGAAATCGATGTTTCTGGTGGAAATCAAACGAATACAACGAATACTAATACAGCAAATAGTGTCGAAAATAAGATTCTAGCAAGTAATATTTTTAATCAGTCTGAAGAAACTTATTATGTTTATTTTTATGATTTTAATGATGAGGATGAAGAAATTAGTAGTTCTATTAGTGGAGTAAGTGATATAAAAGTTTACCGTGTCGATACTAGTAGTGGTTTAAATAGCAAATATGTAACAGAGGAGTCAGGAAATTCAAATGTCACAAGTATTGATAATTTATTAGTAAAAAATCCTACTTTAATTGAAGTTACAAATGATCAAGTAACAAAATATTATGAAGGAAGTAGTAATATTATTGATTTTTTGAATAGGTAGGTGAAAAATGATAAAGTTATATATTGATTTTGATGGTGTTATTCTAGATACAATTGATGTAAGTTATCAAATGATGAAGGAACAAGGAATTGATTTAACCATTCCTAACAACCCTAGTGTAGTTAACTTTTATAGAAATTTAGATTGGACAAGTTTTATAACTAAATGTACGCCAATTCAACATAGTATTGAGAATATTCAAAAATTAGTGAAAAGTAATTTATATGATATTAGCATTTTAACCCATGTTAACACCCAAAATGAAGTTGAAGTAAAAACGGAGTATATAAGAAAAAATATTCCTAATGTCGATGTAATTTTTGTTGAAAGAAAATATCAAAAAGAAGATATGGTAGATTGTGAAGATGCAATTTTAGTGGATGATTATATGGGTAATTTAAAAACATGGGAAGCAAAAGGTGGAATACCAGTTAAATTTTCAACAACGGGAAAAAAATATCATTGTTTGTCAATTGACCGATTAGATAAGTTATTAGAATTACATAGTGAGATTTTAAATTTACTTTCCGTAAAAGACTATGAATCTCATAAAAATACTTGTTTAATTAAGAAAACAATGGTATAATCAGTAATGAAATGCGGAAGGGAGGGAGAAATAATGTCAGTAACGGTTAGAAATAACAATATCGATGGTGCACTTAGAGTTCTTAGAACCCAAGCAGCTCCAACCCTTTCGGCAGCAAGAGATAGAAAAGAATACAAAAAACCAGGAGTTAGAAGAAGAGAAGAGAAAAAAAAGAATACTATTAATTCTAGAAGAAATAACAAGAAAAATAATAATTATAGTAGAAGTAATAGTAAAAAGATAGCAGCATAAAATTGTAAATGATAAGGATGTGTGATGATTTGTGAGTTTAGTAGAATTAATAAATAATGATTTGAAATTAGCGATGAAAGAACAAAATAAAGAAAAGTTAAATGTTCTTCGAATGGTAAAAGGTGCTATGCAAGTAACTTCATCAAACCCACGACAGGAATTATCAGATGATGAAGTAATTAATGTTATTTCGAAGCAAATTAAAATGAGAAAAGATTCTATTGTTGAATTTGAAAAAGCTCAAAGAAATGATTTAATACAGCAATATCAACAGGAAATTGATGTATTAGTTACTTATATGCCA
>CAYOCA010000166.1:0-1549 GCA_964402345.1 uncultured Muribaculaceae bacterium
TTTTTTATATGCCAATGCTACGCCCAAAGTACAGTTATTGACATTCAAAATGAAAATAATATCTAAAAATCAAAAAATAATTTACAATAAAATAAAAGAATGATAGGATATTTAAAAAGGAGGTATTTATGAAGTTAATTGAATATCCCAAGTGTTCTACTTGTAAAAAAGCTGAATATTACTTAAATAAGAATAATATAGAGTATAGAACTCAAAACATTAAAGAAAATCCACCTTCAATAGAAGAATTAAAATACTATTTAACTTTAACAGATAAAACTATCAATCAATTATTTAATACTAGTGGATTAATCTATAAAGAATTAAATCTAAAAGATAAATTAAAAGACTTGTCTGAAGATGAAAAATTAACTTTATTATCAGAAAATGGTATGCTAATAAAAAGACCTTTACTAATAGGAGAAGATTTCCTGATTATAGGTTTTAATCAAAAAGAATATGATAATGTAATAAAGAAAGAAGGATTAAAATGAAACAAGAATTAATATTAAAAAAGTGTAATAAATGTGGATGCTTAATAGAAGTATTAAAGAATTGTAATTGCAAAGACTGTGGAATTATTTGTTGTAATGAACCTATGAAAACTTTAATCGAAAATGATAAAGAAGCATCTTTTGAAAAACATATACCAACTTATGAAATAAAAGAAAATAAATTAATCATTAAAGTAAATCACGTTATGGAGTCTGATCACTACATTGAATGGATTATGGTAAAAGGAAAGAACAATAGTTATAAGAAAGAATTTACTCCCGAAGAAACACCTGAATTAATCTATGATTATGAAGAACAAGTAACAATTTATTCATATTGTAATAAACATGGACTATGGAAAATAGAAGTAGAGTAGGAAGGTGATAAAAAATGGATAAAAAAATATTAAGAGATATTTCTTATGGAGTATATTTTGTAACTAGTAATTTAGATGATAAAAAGGTAGGTTGTGTTATTAATACTTTAACTCAAATTACTTCAGAAGATCCAATAATAACTATTAGTTTAAATAAAGAAAATTATACAAATCAAATCATAAAGAAAAGAAAACAGTTTGCTGTATCCATTGCTTCAGAATTAACCTCAAAAGAAGTAATTAGTACATTTGGATATCGTTCTTCTAAAGAAATAGATAAGTATGAACATACAATTTATGAAATAATTAATAATTTACCAGTTATCAAAGAAAACACTTGTGGTTATATCATTGCAGAAGTAATTGATATCATTGACTGTAATACTCATGATATCTTTGTAGCCAAAATAATAGATATGAAAAAAGTAAATGATAATACTCCAATGACATATAAGTACTACCATGAAAAATTAAAAGGAACTTCACCCAAGAATGCTCCAACCTATGAGGAAAAAGAACAAGAAACAACAACCCAATCTAATAAATATAGATGTACAGTATGTGGTTACATTTATGATGATTCCAAAGAAAAAATAAAATTTGTTGATTTACCAGATGATTGGACTTGCCCTTTATGTGGAGTTCCTAAAAATATGTTTGAAAAAATAACAGAATAAT